>NZ_JBKOTU010000003.1:0-256096 GCF_049737915.1 Streptococcus sp. CL6.35
ATTTACCCACTACAAATATTATAGAGCCACAAAAATCCCACCTGAATTGGTGGGTTTTCTTATGCACTATTTTCCAAAAATCTCTTTGAGGTTTGCGTCTGTAATTCCAATCATGGCTGGGATGCTGTCCCAGTTTTCTTCGGTTAGGATGTAGGATTGTTCAGAGATACTTGATGTGGCAGTTTCAGAGACAGCTGGTTGCTTTTCTTCAACATTCTCCAATAAATCACTGAAGCGTTTAATCAGATAGGTTTTTCGGGCAGTTCCGATATGTTGGGTAGCATAATCAAAGGCCTGTAATTCGCCTAATAAGATAATCTTGCTTTTGGCGCGTGTAATGGCTGTATAGATGAGATTGCGCTCCAGCATACGCTTGCTAGCACTGGTGATAGGCAGGATAACAACAGGAAACTCACTTCCCTGGGACTTATGGATGCTCATGGCATAGGCCAAGCGGATCTTGTACCATTCGTTACGCGGGTAAGAGACTTCATTGCCATCAAAATCAATGACAATCTCGTCTTGTTTAGACTCGGTATATTTACCAGGAATCAGGTCTGTGATAGCTCCCAAATCTCCATTAAAGACATTAATTTCAGCATCGTTGACTAAATGAATGACCTTGTCGCCCTTACGATAATGGCACTGGGGAGCTTCAAAACTAAGTTGGTCTTTTTGTGGTGGGTTAAGGAGGTCTTGCATGAGCTGATTGATAGCATCAATCCCTGCAGTTCCTCGGTACATGGGAGCCAGAACTTGGATATCACGGGCAGGGATGCCACTTCTGAGGGCAGCGCCTAAGATCTTTTCAATGGTAGCAGGAATATGGCCACTAGCAATTTCAAAGTAGGAACGGTCTGCTTTTTTCTGGGTGAAATCAGCTGGCAAGATACCCTGTCGAATCTGACTAGCTAGGGTGACGATGGTTGATTCTTCGCTTTGCCGGTAAATTTTTTCCAAGCGAGTCTGAGGAATCAAGGGAATATGAAGCAGATCCGCTAGAACCTGTCCAGGACTGACAGAAGGCAACTGGTCGCTGTCGCCTACGATGAGGATTTTACTGTTAGAAGAGATGTTGGAGAAGAGTTGATTGGCCAGCCAAGTATCCACCATGGAAAATTCATCCACGATGATAAAGTCAGCATCCAGATAATCTTCCAGATGACTGGTATCATCGTCACCTGTCATTCCTAAATGACGGTGTATGGTCGCGCTAGGCAAGCCTGTCAATTCATTCATACGTCGAGCAGCTCGACCAGTTGGAGCAGCAAGAAGAATGGGCAAATTGCTTTTTTTCTTGAGGTCAAGTCCTTCTAAAAGGGCATAAACAGCGATGATCCCATTGATAACAGTTGTCTTACCAGTACCAGGTCCACCTGTCAGGATAAAGACCTTGTTCTGGATAGCATCACAGATGGCTTGTTTTTGAATTCTATCATAGTGGATTCCCAGATCTTCCTCTACAGTAGTGATATGTTTTTGAATGGTTTCTAAATCATGACTCTTCTGTTTTCCTTTTTCAAGGATACGAACCAAGTGACTGCGGATGCCTTCCTCAGCGAAAAAGAGGCTGTTGTCAAAAATTTTGGTATCAATCTGCTGAACCTTGTCTTCTTCAATCAGGTAGGAGAGCTCTTGGGCCACTTGGCTGGGGTCCAGTTCCACGGGGCGGGAAGATTCAAGGAGAGTAAGGGTTTGTTCTAGCAAATCCCGTGCTTCAACATAGGTGTCCCCTGTTTCCATACAGGCCTGAAAAAGACTATGTACTAGACCGGCACGAAAGCGTTCAGGAGCCTGACTTTCGATACCTAGTTCTTCCGCTAATTGGTCAGCAATGGTAAAGCCCAAGCCCTTGATATCCTCAACCAATTGGTAGGGATAATTTTCAACCACATTAAGGGTTTCTTCCTTGTAAAAGTCTTGAATTTGAAAGGCTAGTTTATTGGGAATACCGTAGTTGGCTAGTTTGGCCAAAACCATCTCCGTTCCGTAGTTGAGACGGAGAGTGGAGACGAAAGCCTCGCGATTTTTGGCAGATAGTCCTGCAATGCCTTCTAGCTTTTCTGGGTGTTGCAGAATTTCGTCAATGGTATTGTCGCCATAGGTATCCACGATTTTCTGAGCAGTCTTGAGACCAATCCCCTTGAAATGGCTACTTGAAAAGTACTTGACCAATCCCTTGCTAGTTGGTTTTGCGCGTTCATATCGGCTGATTTGCAGTTGCTCCCCATACTTGGAGTGCTGGACAATTTGCCCCCAAAATGTATAGTCTTCTCCCTCAATCACATCAGCCATAGTGCCCGTGACAATGATTTCAAAATCATTAAAATCCTCTGCGTCCGTATCTTCGATTTCTAGGAGGAGGATGCGATAAAAATTGCTGGGATTTTCAAAAATAATCCGTTCAATGGTTCCTGAAAAATAAACTTCCATAAAATTCCTTTGCATGAATAGGTGAGAGTTAATACTCTTCGAAAATCAAATTCAAACCACGTCAGTTTCGCCTTGCCGTACTCAAGTACAGCCTGCGGCTAGCTTCCTAGTTTGCTCTTTGATTTTCATTGAGTATAACTTTGTTTCTATCCTAGTTAGACTGGGTAGAGAATAATCATCTTCTTACGATAGAAGAAGAGGCTGAGATTCTTGATTCTCGGCCTCTTAGGTCTCTTAAAATGTTCCGATACGGGTGATTGGCCAGAAGCGGAATTTAGCTTCCCCTGTGATATCTTTTGCTTTGAAGGTACCTACGTGGCGGCTGTCGCTAGAAACCAGGCGGTCATCTCCGAGGAGAAGGTATTCTCCTTCTGGAACAGTAAAGCTAAAGTTGGTGTTGTAGTTGACATCAACTGTGAAGGCTTGAGCTTTTTGAGCGATACTTCTAAAGAAAGTTCCTTTATTTCCTTCAAATCCCTTGCCTGAGTAGGTGCTTTGGAGTTTGTCATCCTTGAAACGTTTGATGTAGTCTGCTAGGTAAGGTTCGTTCGTCTCTTTATCATTGATGTAAAGTTTATCGTTTTCGTAACGGATGGTGTCGCCAGGCATTCCGATCACGCGCTTGACGATGTCCTTATTGCCATCTTCCTCATGGGCCACCACGATATCAAATCGGTCAATAGGGAGGTGTTTGACAACAAAGAGGATTTCGCCATCCGCTAGGGTAGGATCCATGGAATGCCCTTCTACGCGAACATTGCTCCAAAAAAAGATACGACTTAAAGCTAGTAATGACAGAATTAGGAGGAACAATCCCCACTCTTTTAAGAAATTTTTAAATGAATTCATAACTTACCTTTCTAAGCGTTTTTTCGCTTTTTCAGTATTTTTAAAGTGCAATTTGGCGCAGAAGTTGAGTCCCTGCATACCATAGGCTTGCAAAATCTGGCTAGCCACCTTATCAGAAGCCGTTCCAGCTCCACTTGGAAGTTGATAACCCAGTTCTCGTCCTAGATTTTCTAGATTTTCCAGAAAGAGATC
Organism: Streptococcus sp. CL6.35; assembly: GCF_049737915.1. Lineage (GTDB taxonomy): Bacteria > Bacillota > Bacilli > Lactobacillales > Streptococcaceae > Streptococcus. The sequence goes on from NZ_JBKOTU010000003.1 coordinate 3,475, forward strand.
ACGCGCAATGACAGAAGAAACTGCGACAGCCAAGTATTTGCCCTCAGCCTTTTCTTCTAAGCTGATAGGATTGCTGAAACGATTGGCCTCTTGTGCCAAGTACTTGTCATAATTTTTAGCACTGGTAAAGGCATCAATCACAATTTTCTCAGGCTGAATGCCTTTTTGAAGAAGGAGATAGATAGCCTGGTTATGGAGGGCTACCTTAACAGAAACAGCGTTGTAGCGGTCTCCGATGACCTCGTTGTACTTGCTTGGTGAGAGAAGTAGTGCCTGGTGCTGGATTTTTTCTTTGAGGATAGGGGCAATCTGACGGATCTTTTGGTCTGTCAGAGTCTTAGAATCCCCCACACCTAGTTTTCGCAAGAAGGCATGCTGGTCAGGTGTGACAAAGGAAGCCACAACTGCAAGCCCACCAAAGTAGGAACCATTCCCTACCTCATCTGTCCCAATCAAAGGGAAATTTTGACCCCTGTTTTCCTCTAAAACCTGATAGCCAAAGAAACTAGCATATTTCTCGGCTCCTTCCCCCTGAAGCAAGACCTTTCCAGAAGTATAGATAGAAACGGTAGCTTGAGGTAGTCGTAAAAAGTAGCGAATATAGGGATTCTTGCTGGGAGCCAGACTAGTTTGATAGTGTTCAAGAAAAGCCTGAATCTCCTTTTCGCTTGGTGTGAGTGTTATACTTGCCATAGTTTCTATTGTACCATAAAAGCCGGCAAATTTGTAAAAACTGACAAAGTTAGCGAATTTTGGTATAATATCGTGAGGTGAATTTTATGGCTAATCTAAATCGATTCAAATTTACATTCGGGAAAAAATCATTAACCTTGACAAGCGAACATGATAATCTCTTTATGGAGGAAATCGCTAAGGTTGCGACAGAAAAATACCAAGCAATTAAAGAACAAATGCCTAGCGCAGATGATGAAACAATCGCTCTTTTGTTGGCAGTCAACTGTTTATCAACTCAGCTCAGCCGTGAGATTGAATTTGACGATAAGGAGCAAGAGTTAGAAGAACTCCGTCACAAGCTCGTGACCTGCAAGCAAGAACAGAGCAAGATTGAGGATTCCTTATGATTTCACTCCTTCTTCTATTGGTCTTGGCTTGGGGATTTTATATTGGCTATCGGAGAGGCCTGCTCTTGCAGGTGTATTACCTGATTTCAGCCATGGCATCGGCTTTTATGGCTGGCCAGTTTTACAAGGGGCTTGGAGAGCAGTTCCATTTATTGCTCCCTTATGCAAATCCTCAGGAAGGTCAGGGAACCTTCTTTTTCCCATCGGATCAACTCTTTCAGCTGGATAAGGTCTTTTACGCAGGGATTGGCTACTTGCTTGTATTTGGGATTGTCTATAGCATCGGTCGTTTGCTTGGTCTCCTCTTGCACTTGATTCCTAGTAAAAAACTGGGTGGCAAGTTGTTCCAAGTTTCAGCAGGAATCTTGTCCATGTTGGTGACCTTATTTGTCTTGCAGATGGCCTTGACAATCTTGGCGACCATCCCCATGGCAGCTATACAAAATCCTCTTGAAAAGAGTATCGTCGCAAAACACATCATCCAGAGCATACCGGTAACAACCAGTTGGCTCAAACAAATCTGGGTGACAAATTTAATCGGATAAAAAGGGCAGGAATTTTCCTAGCCCTTTGTTTACAGATTTGACTGAATGTAAAAAGCTGCCACACCTAGACATTCAAAGACAAGGAAATAAAGATGAACAAGAAAATATTAGAAACATTAGAGTTCAATAAGGTCAAGGCCTTGTTTGAACCTCATTTGTTGACCGAGCAGGGCTTGGAGCAATTGAGACAGCTGGCTCCGACTGCCAAAGCAGATAAAATCAAACAGGCTTTTGCTGAGATGAAGGAAATGCAGGCTCTTTTTGTTGAGCAACCGCATTTTACCATTCTTGCAACCAAGGAAATTGCAGGAGTCTGCAAGCGGTTGGAGATGGGAGCAGACCTCAATATTGAGGAGTTCCTACTCTTGAAGCGCGTGCTTCTGTCTAGCCGAGAGCTGCAAAGTTTTTATGCTAATCTGGAAAATGTCAACTTGGAAGAATTAGCCCTTTGGTTTGAGAAATTACATGATTTTCCGCAATTACAAGGAAATCTCCAAGCCTTTAATGATGCAGGTTTCATTGAAAATTTTGCCAGTGAAGAATTGGCGTGCATCCGCAGAAAAATCCATGATAGTGAGAGTCAGGTACGCGATGTTTTACAGGATCTGCTCAAGCAAAAAGCGCAGATGTTGACGGAAGGGATTGTTGCCAGCAGAAATGGCCGTCAGGTTTTACCAGTTAAAAACACCTACCGCAATAAGATTGCAGGTGTCGTTCATGATATTTCTGCCAGCGGAAACACCGTCTATATCGAACCCCGTGAGGTGGTCAAACTGAGCGAAGAAATTGCCAGTTTACGAGCAGATGAGCGCTATGAAATGCTTCGCATTCTCCAAGAAATTTCTGAACGTGTCCGCCCTCATGCGGCTGAAATTGCCAATGATGCTTGGATTATCGGCCATCTGGACTTGATTCGTGCCAAGGTTCGCTTTATTCAAGAAAGGCAAGCAGTCGTTCCTCAGCTGTCAGAAAATCAGGAAATTCAACTGCTCCATGTATGCCATCCTCTGGTCAAAAATGCCGTTGCAAATGATGTCCATTTTGGTCAAGATTTAACAGCGATTGTCATTACAGGTCCCAATACAGGTGGGAAGACCATCATGCTTAAAACTCTGGGATTGACGCAGGTTATGGCTCAGTCTGGTTTGCCGATTTTAGCAGACAAGGGAAGTCGTGTTGGTATTTTTGAAGAAATCTTTGCCGATATTGGAGATGAGCAATCTATTGAACAGAGCTTGTCTACCTTTTCTAGCCATATGACCAATATTGTGGATATTCTTGGCAAGGTCAATCAACATTCGCTCTTGCTCTTGGATGAGTTGGGGGCTGGTACAGATCCCCAAGAGGGAGCTGCCCTTGCCATGGCTATTCTGGAAGACCTTCGCCTGCGTCAAGTCAAGACCATGGCTACGACTCATTATCCAGAACTCAAGGCCTATGGTATTGAGATAACCTTTGTGCAAAATGCCAGCATGGAGTTTGATACAGCAACTCTTCGCCCGACCTATCGCTTTATGCAGGGTGTTCCTGGTCGAAGCAATGCCTTTGAAATTGCCAAACGTTTAGGACTATCTGAAGTTATCGTAGGAGATGCTAGCCAGCAGGTCGATCAGGACAATGATGTCAACCGGATTATTGAGCAACTGGAAGAGCAGACGCTTGAAAGTCGTAAACGCTTGGACAATATCCGTGAGGTGGAGCAAGAAAATCTCAAGATGAACCGTGCTCTAAAAAAACTTTACAACGAGCTCAATCGTGAAAAGGAAACCGAGCTTAATAAGGCGCGTGAACAGGCTGCTGAGATTGTGGACATGGCCCTAAGCGAAAGTGACCAGATTCTTAAGAATCTTCATAGTAAATCTCAACTCAAGCCCCACGAAATTATTGAAGCCAAGGCCAAGTTGAAAAAATTGGCTCCTGAAAAAGTGGACTTGTCTAAAAACAAGGTCCTTCAAAAGGCCAAGAAAAAACGAGCTCCAAAGGTGGGAGATGATATCGTGGTTCTCAGTTATGGACAGCGTGGTACCTTGACCAATCAACTCAAGGACGGCCGCTGGGAAGCCCAAGTCGGCTTGATCAAGATGACCTTGGAAGAGAAAGAGTTTGACCTTGTTCAAGCCCAGCAAGAAAAGCAAGTCAAGAAGAAACAGGTCAATGTTGTGAAACGAACTTCTAGTCGTGGTCCACAAGCCAGACTGGACCTTCGAGGCAAACGCTATGAAGAGGCCATGAATGAGCTAGATGCTTTTATCGACCAAGCCTTGCTTAATAATATGGCTCAGGTTGATATCATCCATGGTATCGGAACAGGTGTCATCCGTGAAGGTGTTACCAAATACCTACAAAGAAATAAACATGTCAAGAGTTTCGGCTATGCCCCACAAAATGCTGGAGGCAGTGGCGCAACTATTGTGACCTTTAAAGGATAAGAAATATTTCGGACTTTATACAGTAAAAATTGTTGAATTAAGTTTTACTAATAAACACATTGACAAAAGCCAACATTTTTTGTAAAATAAGAATCAATTAAATACCAACACCGAATGAAGTTTAATAGAAGTGGGGAATCGTTTGATTTTCCATGACTGTAAATGGACGGAACTCTGGAGAGACCGTAAAGGCACCGAAGGGGCAAGGCAGGCAACTGCTCAAACTCTCAGGTAAAAGGACAGAGCTAGGATAGACCGCTTTTTAGCATTTATCTAAGCATTCCAGAGTACATGTATCTTGCATGTGCTCTTTCTTTTGGGGTTGAAAAGATAGGAGAAGGAAATGTTAGAATTGCTTAAATCAATCGATGCTTTTGTTTGGGGCCCACCCCTCTTAATTTTATTGGTCGGAACAGGGATTTACCTAACTGCCCGTCTAGGACTCTTGCAGGTTTTGCGTTTGCCCAAGGCCTTCCAGCTTATTTTTACCAAGGATAAGGGGCATGGAGATGTATCCAGTTTTGCGGCCTTGTGTACAGCACTCGCAGCGACAGTTGGTACGGGAAATATTATCGGGGTGGCGACGGCTATCAAGGTTGGTGGACCAGGAGCTCTCTTTTGGATGTGGATGGCTGCTTTCTTTGGGATGGCTACCAAGTATGCGGAAGGATTACTAGCTATCAAATACCGCACTAAGGACGACCATGGTGCAGTAGCGGGAGGTCCCATGCACTATATTCTTCTAGGGATGGGAGAAAAGTGGCGACCACTTGCTATCTTTTTTGCCCTGGCAGGTGTGCTAGTAGCTTTATTGGGGATCGGAACCTTCACCCAGGTCAACTCGATTACAGAATCTATCCAAAATACAACGGCTATTTCACCAGCCATCACAGCTCTTGTGTTGTCTGTATTTGTAGCGATTGCTGTCTTTGGTGGACTCAAGTCCATCTCTAAGGTGTCAACTACTGTTGTTCCTTTTATGGCTATCATCTATATTTTAGGAACTCTTACAGTTATTTTCTTTAATATTGGGAAAATCCCTGCCACAATCGCTTTAATCTTGACATCAGCATTTAGTCCTGTTGCTGCGGTAGGTGGATTTGCCGGTGCTAGCATTCGAATGGCTATTCAAAATGGTGTAGCGCGTGGTGTGTTCTCGAACGAATCTGGTCTGGGTTCGGCTCCCATTGCAGCTGCTGCGGCCAAGACAAATGAACCGGTAGAGCAAGGCTTGATTTCCATGACAGGAACCTTTATTGACACCCTCATTATCTGTACTCTGACTGGTTTGACCATCTTGGTGACTGGTGTTTGGAGTGGTGATTTGAATGGAGTTGCTTTGACTCAGTCAGCCTTCTCAACAGTCTTTTCACACTTTGGACCTGCCCTCTTAACAATCTTCCTTGTACTCTTTGCCTTCACGACAATTCTAGGTTGGAACTATTACGGGGAACGTTGTTTTGAGTTTCTCTTTGGGGTTCGCTTTATCTGGCTCTACCGTGTGGTCTTTGTACTCATGGTCTTGTTGGGAGGATTTATCGAGTTGGATATGGTTTGGATTATCGCAGATATCGTTAACGCCTTGATGGCTCTACCAAACTTGATTGCCCTCTTAGTCTTGTCGCCGGTCGTTATTGCTGAAACTAAAAAGTATTTTGACAAATAATGAAATCACACAGCTCGTGTGATTTTTTTGCTTTCATAAAAAATTTCTATCAGTGTAATTTAAAATATATATTATACATGGTATAGAATCTGTGATAGACTAGGTTTCAACAAAATGAAAAGAGGTTTTATGATGACAACATTTACTATTCATACAGTCGAATCAGCTCCAGCAGAAGTGAAAGAAGTTCTTGAAACAGTAGAAAAAGATAACAATGGCTATATTCCTAACCTAATTGGTCTCTTGGCTAATGCACCGACTGCTTTAGAAGCCTACAGAACTGTCGGAGCTATCAACCGTCGCAACAGCTTGACGCCTGTTGAGCGTGAAGTGGTGCAGATCACGGCAGCTGTGACCAATGGTTGTGCCTTCTGTGTCGCAGGTCACACAGCCTTTTCAATCAAACAAATCCAGATGAATGATGATCTTCTGCAAGCCCTTCGCAATCGTACTCCAATTGAAACAGATCCTAAATTGGATACCCTAGCTAAGTTTACCTTGGCAGTTATCAATACCAAGGGTCGTGTAGGAGATGAAGCCTTGGCTGAGTTTTTAGAAGCTGGTTACACGCAACAAAATGCCTTGGATGTGGTTCTTGGTGTCAGCCTAGCAAGCCTCTGTAACTATGCCAACAACCTAGCCAATACACCAATTAACCCAGAATTGCAACCTTATGCTTAATTAATATCTGAGAAAAATGAAGTCTGAAATAATCGGACTTCGTTTTTTTAATCCCTCAATTAAGCGCTTTTATGCTATACTGAAACTAACATGATTATTGGAGGTTAGGATGAAAAAACTCCCCTTGGTATTTTCTGGTTGTTTGCTAGGTTTGGCAGGAGCTGGAAATCTTATTTTAGATACGTTGCCGGTTCTGTCACATCTTTTTAGTCTGACAGGTTTGATTTTGTGGATATTCTTTCTGCTTCTTCATCTCTTTAATTGGAAGGAAACTAAGCAGGAATTGACCAAGCCCCCACTTTTGTCAGGAATGGCCACCTTTCTTATGGCTGGGATGATTTTATCGACTTATGTCTTTCGAGTCTTCCCTCATTTTCCTTTGGTTGCTCAAGGGCTCTGGTGCTTTTCATTTCTCTTGGATGTGGCTCTGATTGCTGGCTTCACTATCAAATTTGCCTATCCGGGTCGGAGGGTTCATGCGACTCCTAGCTGGACGGTTCTCTATGTGGGGATAGCAGTAGCAGCCTTGACCTATCCTCTTGTAGGTATCATCGAAATTGCCTATGCGACCTTGAGTTTTGGATTTCTCTTGACATTCTATCTCTACCCGCTTATTTATAGCGATTTAAAGAAACATCCACTCCCACAAGCCATGCTTGGACAAGAAGGGATCTACTGTGCTCCTTTCTCCCTACTCTTGGCTTCCCTAGTTCGAGTTGGAGGAGCCAGTCTACCGACTTGGCTCTTGATTGTCATGATCTTAGCTTCCCAATCCTTCTTTTTCTTTGTTTTGACTCGCCTGCCCAATATTTTAAAACAAGGTTTTCAACCAGCCTTCTCAGCCCTCACCTTCCCAACCATTATCACAGCTACCTCGCTCAAGATGGCTCAGGGAATCTTGAAATTTCCATTTTTGGATTATTTGGTAGTGGCTGAAACTGTTATTTGCCTAATCATTTTGCTCTTTGTATTAGGTGCTTATTTGATTTGGTTACGAAAAAAGGTCTAGCTAGAAATAGCTAAACCTTATTTTTATGGTTTGATAACTTCAGCTCCACCCATGTATGGACGAAGTGCTTCTGGGATGGTCACAGAACCATCTGCATTTTGGTAGTTTTCAAGAATAGCAGCCACTGTACGTCCAACTGCAAGTCCAGAACCGTTCAAGGTATGGAGCAATTTCACCTTGCCGTCTGCTTCATCACGGTAACGGATTTGGGCACGACGGGCTTGGAAATCTTCTGTATTTGAACAACTTGAGATTTCACGGTAAGTATTTTGCGCTGGAATCCAAACTTCCAAGTCGTAAGTCTTAGCAGCTGAGAAGCCCATATCTCCAGTAGAGAGAGCAACGACACGGTATGGAAGGTTGAGTTTTTGAAGGATATTTTCAGCGTTGGCTGTCATTTTTTCCAATTCTTCGTAAGATTCTTCTGGTTTGGCAAATTTAACCATTTCAACCTTGTGGAATTGGTGCAAACGAATCAAGCCACGAGTATCACGACCAGCAGAACCAGCCTCAGAACGGAATGATGGGCTCATAGCAGTGAAGTAGATTGGCAGGTCTTTACCGTCAAGGATTTCATCACGGTAGTAGTTTGTTAGAGGAACTTCAGCTGTAGGAATAAGGACATAATTGCTGTCGCTGAGTTCAAAAGTATCTTCCTTGAATTTTGGATATTGACCAGTCCCAAACATAGAATCATGGTTAACCATGTAAGGCGTGATGACTTCCGTATAGCCTTCTTTTCCATGTTCATCCAACATAAAGTTGTAGATGGCACGTTCCAAACGAGCACCGAGTCCTTTATAGAAGAGGAAGCGAGCTCCTGTTACCTTACCGCCACGTTCCCAATCAAGGATACCAAGGTCTTCGCCAAGATCCCAGTGAGCTTTTGGCTCGAAATCGAACTCGCGTGGAGTACCCCAACGGCGAACCTCCACATTGTCGTCTTCGTCAGCCCCAACAGGAACGCTATCAGCTGGAATATTTGGAAGAGTAGTGGTAAATTCTGTCAATTTAGCATCGATTTCTGCCAATTCAGCATCCAAGGCTTTGACCTCAGCAGATAGAGTTTGCATGGCAGCAATCTTGTCATCTGCATTTTCCTTGTTGCGCTTAGCTTGGGCAATCTCAGCAGAAACTGTGTTACGTTCTGCTTTTAAAGTTTCAACCTTGACCAAGATGTCACGACGTTTAGCATCGATTTCTTTCATTTCATTTAAGACAGCAGCATCTACACCACGTGTAGCCAATTTTTCTGCGACAGCATCAAAGTCTGTACGAATACGTTTGATATCTAACATAAGAACTCCTTTGTGAAAAAAGCACACCTGACAAAGCGTTGGAGTGGCAGGGCCACGGTTCCATCCAACTTCACAGGTGTGCACTTGATTGTGTATGTAATTGTTACTAACGGTAGAATTTCACCTATCCCTCCTATCTGCTCGCAGCATCCGCAGACTTTCTGAAAGAAGAAGATAACCTACTTATCCGTTGCTATGATTATACTAAAGTTTCTACTTTTTTGCAAATAGATTTTTAAATTTTTGGCTAATTGTCTGAATCAGGGTAGGAAGTTTGACGACCTTGTCATTGCCTAGTTTTTCGCGAGCAATTTTAAGAATGGCACCTGAGTCTTTTGAAGCAAAGAGGAATTTTCCTCTGTCTGTAAAGACTTCGAAGTGGCGACTGATTTTGCGACCAGTAACATTGGCTCCAATTTGGTTGATATGGCTCCAAGGAATTTGGATAAATTGTTCGACGTTGACATCTGGGTAAAATTCAAGAGCCTGATCCCCAATAAGAAATTTCCCAACTTTCCCAGCTATAGAGAGGTAGGAGGTGCCTGTCGTATTGAGGAGCACTGTTTTGTTAAGTGATTGAGCCATGCTTAGTCTTCCTTACTTTCACCGAAAAAGGCATTGTAGAGGGCTTTGATTGCTGCTTTCTCTTGGTCTTTATTGACAACAAACATGATAGAAACTTCACTAGAACCTTGAGACATCATCTGGATGTTGATCTTGTTTTCAGATAGAGCGCGTGTTGCAGTAGCAGTTACTCCGATATGACTCTTCATCTTTTCACCAACAATCATAATGATTGAAAGGTCGTGTTCGATTTCTGCATGATCTACTTCAGCCTTTTGAACCAACTGACGAAGGATTTCTTCTTCCTTGATAGGAGTTAGTTCACGAGAACGGAGGATGATTGAAAGATCGTCGATACCTGTTGGCATATGTTCCCAACCGATGTTAAGATCTTCAAGGATTTGAAGAACCTTGCGACCAAATCCCACCTCACGGTTCATGAGGTATTTCGACATATTAATGCTGACAAAGCCTGAGTCACCAGCAATTCCTACTACTGGAAATTCATCACTACTGTGTTTTAGAACGATACGAGTACCTGGGTGGTCAGGATTGTTGGTATTCTTGATAACCAGAGGAATTTTTCCACGGTAGGCAGGTAGAAGGGCTTCGTCATGAAGGACTGAGAAGCCTGCATAGGCCAACTCACGCATTTCACGGTAGGTCAACTCAGGGATTGAGTGTGGTTGGTGAATAATACCAGGGTGGGCTGCAAAGATACCATCAACGTCTGTAAAGTTTTCATAGAGGTCTGCCTTAACACCGGCAGCAATGATAGAACCTGTAATGTCTGATCCTCCACGTGAGAAGGTACAGATTTGATTTTCCTTGGTAACTCCAAAGAAACCAGGAATGACAAGAACTTCATTTGTATTTGTCAATTCCTCAATCTTGTCATAACTTGATGGAATGATGCGAGCGTGACCAGGTTCACTTGTGACCACAATACCAGCTTCTCTAGGGTGCACATAGCGTGCATCGATACCATTTTGATTAAAGTAGGCAGCAATCAATTTAGCATTGTTATTTTCACCCGCTGCTAGGAAAGTATCGTAGAGAAATTCGTTTTCTTCGATAGGAAGAGTTGCCAAGGCCCGAATACTTTTTGAAATTTTTTCTAGCACAGCTGGTTTAAGACTTAGTTCACTAACCATAGCGGCATAGCGGTCGATAATCCAGTTTTGGCTCTTGCTAATATCGTTACCAGCAACATAGTCGCGGTAGTATTTAATCAAGGCATCTGTAACCTTAGTATCTTCAGCATTGCGTTTACCAGGGGCAGAAACGACTACAAAACGACGCTCTGAATCGCTTTTTACGATGTTTAAAACTTTTTCTAATTGACTAGCAGAGGCAAGAGAGCTACCTCCAAATTTAACAACCTTCATAAGAACTCCTAAAGTAAGTATTTTATACGATTATAGCAGAAAGAATGGCTTTTTTCAATGAAGAAAATAAGATGCTTTCTAGGATAAAGCGATTCTTTATAATCGGCTGAGACACTTTCAGTCGATTTTTTCTTGCTTTCTGTTCCTAAAAAAGATATACTTTGAAAATAAAATAATTTAAACTACTTATAAAATAAAAAGGAGCCCTGATGGAACACATTATTTATCAGCTTGAAGAGGACTTGGCAATCCTTACCTTGAATCGTCCTGAGGTAGCGAATGGTTTTCATATCCCTATGTGTGAGGAGATTTTAGAAGCTCTGATTTTGGCAGAAGAGGATCCGGCTGTGCATTTTGTCTTAATCAACGCGAATGGCAAAGTCTTCTCTGTTGGGGGAGATTTGGTTGAGATGAAGCGAGCAGTCGATGAGGATGATATTCCATCATTGACGAAAATCGCAGAATTGGTCAATACTATTTCTTATAAAATCAAGCAAATTGCTAAACCTGTCTTGATGGAGGTTGATGGGGCTGTTGCAGGTGCCGCAGCGAATATGGCTGTTGCCGCAGATTTCTGTCTGGCAACGGATAAGGCTAAATTTATCCAAGCTTTTGTTGGAGTTGGCTTGGCTCCGGATGCAGGAGGAATTCATCTCTTGAGTCGAAGTATTGGTGTGACGCGTGCTGCTCAATTAGCTATGACAGGTGAGGCTTTGAACGCAGAAAAAGCTCTAGAATGGGGACTAGTTTACCGCGTCTGTGAAGCTGATAAACTTGAAAAGACGAGAGAACAGATTCTTAAAAAATTAAGACGTGGCTCAAACAATTCTTATGCTGCCATCAAGAAGTTGGTGTGGGAGAGCCAATTTAAAGATTGGCAAGATTATGCTACTTTAGAACTGAATCTTCAAGAATCTCTAGCCAAAACAGAGGATTTCAAAGAAGGAGTTCGGGCTCATTCGGAAAGAAGAAGACCTAAATTTACAGGAAAATAAAAAAATACTTGCACCATTCTTTGAACTTTGATATAATTCTTTTGTCAAATGTTTTGATTCTAAAAGTTTTTTTGAAAAGGAGGGAAGGAAAGATTGGACTACCAACGAATTAATGAATATTTAACGTCTATATTTAACAATGTCCTCGTTATTGAGGAAGTTAGCTTGAGGGGTAGTCGTTTCAAGGATATCTCCATCAAAGAAATGCATACGATTGATGTGATTGGAAAAGTTCCAGATGTGACACCAAGTCAAGTGTCGAAAGAGTTGATGGTGACTCTTGGGACAGTTACGACTAGTTTGAATAATCTCGAACGTAAGGGTTATATTGAACGCATTCGTTCAGAACATGATCGACGTGTGGTACATCTGCATTTGACAAAGAAAGGTCGCTTGGTTCATAGGCTACATAAACGCTTCCACAAGGCTATGGTTGAAAAAATCATTGATGGTATGAGTAAGCAAGAGATGGAGGTTATGAGCAAAGGTTTGACTAATCTTTATCAATTTTTGGAGGATTTGAGATAATGGCTTTTGCAAAAATAAGCCAGGTTGCTCATTATGTGCCAGAGCAAGTGGTTACAAATCATGATTTGGCTCAGATTATGGATACTAATGATGAGTGGATTTCAAGTCGGACGGGAATACGACAAAGGCATATTTCAAGAACAGAATCTACTAGTGATTTGGCTACAGAAGTTGCCAAGAAACTGATGGCAAAAGCTGAAATCACAGGAGGGGAGTTGGATTTTATCATCCTAGCTACCATTACTCCAGATTCGATGATGCCCTCTACAGCTGCTCGTGTTCAAGCTAATATTGGTGCTAATAAGGCCTTTGCTTTTGACCTAACAGCAGCTTGCAGTGGATTTGTATTTGCTCTTTCAACTGCTGAAAAGTTTATCGCTTCTGGTCGCTTTCAAAAAGGCTTGGTGATTGGTAGTGAAACCCTCTCTAAAGCAGTCGATTGGTCAGACCGATCAACAGCTGTTTTGTTTGGAGATGGTGCTGGTGGTGTCTTGCTAGAAGCTAGCGAGAAAGAGCATTTTTTGGCTGAGAGTCTCAATAGTGATGGGAGTCGTAGCGAGTGTCTAACTTATGGACATTCAGGCTTGCATTCTCCGTTTTCAGATCAAGAAAATGCAGATTCATTTTTGAAGATGGATGGGCGCGCGGTCTTTGATTTTGCTATTCGGGATGTAGCCAAGTCTATCAAGCAGACTATTGATGAATCTCCTATAGAGGCGACAAACTTGGATTATCTGCTACTTCATCAGGCTAATGACCGTATTTTGGATAAAATGGCTAGAAAAATCGGTGTTAACCGAGATAAACTTCCAGCCAATATGATGGAATATGGCAACACCAGTGCAGCCAGTATCCCGATTTTACTTTCAGAGTGTGTAGAACAAGGCCTTATCCGTTTAGATGGAAGCCAGACTGTTCTTTTATCAGGCTTCGGTGGAGGCTTGACCTGGGGCACGCTCATTCTTACAATTTAGGTAATCATGTGGTGAACACATTGTTATAAAAAAACTATTTATTTTAAAGGAGTCCTATCATGGCAGTATTTGAAAAAGTACAAGAAATTATCGTTGAAGAACTTGGAAAAGACGCATCAGAAGTAACACTTGAATCAACTTTTGATGATTTGGACGCAGATTCATTGGACTTGTTCCAAGTAATCTCAGAAATCGAAGATGCTTTTGATATCCAAATCGAAGCAGAAGATGACTTGAAAACAGTTGGTGACTTGGTTGCCTATGTTGAAGAGCAAACAAAATAAACAGAATATAAATAGAAGGAGTAGGGAAACCCGCTCCCTCTTGTTTAGGCAATAGTTTGATTGTCAAATTATGACGGTATCGAACTATTACGTAAGCAAGAAACGATGGAGGCACTATGAAAACGCGTATTACAGAATTATTGAACATTGATTATCCTATTTTTCAAGGAGGAATGGCCTGGGTTGCTGATGGTGATTTGGCAGGAGCTGTTTCCAAGGCTGGAGGACTAGGGATTATCGGTGGGGGGAATGCCCCTAAAGAAGTTGTCAAGGCAAATATTGATAAAATCAAATCATTGACTGATAAACCCTTTGGTGTCAACATCATGCTCTTGTCTCCCTTTGTGGAAGATATTGTAGACCTCGTTATCGAGGAAGGGGTTAAGGTAGTTACAACAGGCGCAGGAAATCCAAGCAAATACATGGAACGTTTCCATGAAGCTGGTATTACGGTTATTCCTGTTGTGCCAAGTGTTGCCCTAGCGAAACGCATGGAAAAAATCGGTGCGGATGCTGTTATTGCAGAAGGAATGGAGGCCGGGGGGCATATCGGTAAATTAACAACCATGACCTTGGTTCGCCAGGTTGCTGCTGCTGTATCTATTCCAGTTATTGCTGCAGGAGGGATTGCGGATGGTGAAGGTGTTGCAGCTGGCTTTATGCTAGGTGCAGAGGCTGTTCAGGTTGGAACTCGTTTTGTCGTTGCAAAAGAGTCTAATGCCCATCCAAATTATAAGGCGAAAATTTTAAAAGCTAGAGATATTGATACTACGATTTCAGCTCAACACTTTGGACATGCTGTTCGTGCGATTAAAAATCAGTTGACTCGTGATTTTGAACAAGCTGAAAAAGATGCTTTTAAACAAGAAAATCCAGATTTGGAAATTTTTGAACAAATGGGAGCAGGTGCTCTAGCCAAAGCGGTTGTTCACGGAGATGTGGATGGTGGATCTGTTATGGCAGGTCAAATTGCAGGCCTTGTTTCCAAAGAAGAAACCGTTGAAGAAATCCTAAAAGATTTGTATTACGGAGCAGCTAAGAAAATTCAAGAAGAAGCCTCTCGTTGGGCAGGAGTTGTAAGAAATGACTAAAACAGCCTTTTTATTTGCTGGTCAAGGTGCCCAGTATCTAGGTATGGGACGGGATCTCTATGATCAGTATCCGATTGTCAAAGAAACGATTGATCAAGCGAGTCAGGTACTCGGTTATGATTTGCGTCATCTTATCGATAGGGAAGAAGAAAAACTCAATCAGACCCGCTATACGCAACCAGCTATTTTAGCAACTTCAGTTGCTATCTATCGTTTATTGCAAGAAAAGGGCTATCAGCCTGATATGGTTGCTGGTTTGTCTCTTGGAGAATACTCTGCCTTGGTGGCCAGCGGTGTCTTGGATTTTGAAGATGCGGTTGCTTTGGTAGCCAAGCGTGGCGCCTATATGGAAGAAGCGGCTCCTGCTGGCTCTGGCAAGATGGTGGCAGTTCTCAATACACCAGTAGAGGTTATTGAGGAAGCCTGTCAAAAAGCTTCTGAACTTGGCGTAGTTACCCCAGCCAACTATAATACACCTGCACAAATCGTGATTGGTGGAGAAGTGGTTGCAGTTGACCGAGCTGTTGAACTCTTGCAAGAAGCAGGTG
This sequence comes from Streptococcus sp. CL6.35, assembly GCF_049737915.1. Classification (GTDB taxonomy): domain Bacteria; phylum Bacillota; class Bacilli; order Lactobacillales; family Streptococcaceae; genus Streptococcus. Next base: position 18,557 of record NZ_JBKOTU010000003.1, read on the forward strand.
CCAAACGCTTGATTCCTCTCAAGGTTTCAGGACCTTTTCATACCGCTCTCCTTGAGCCTGCTAGCCAGAAACTGGCTGAAACACTAGCTCAGGTAAACTTTTCAGATTTCACTTGTCCCCTAGTCGGCAATACAGAAGCTGCAGTTATGCAAAAAGAAGACATTGCTCAACTCTTGACGCGTCAGGTTAAGGAGCCAGTTCGTTTCTATGAAAGTATTGCAGTTATGCAAGAAGCAGGTGTAACCAACTTTATCGAGATTGGACCGGGGAAAGTCTTGTCAGGCTTTGTCAAAAAAATTGATAAGACAGCTAAACTAGCCAATGTTGAAGATCAGGCTAGTTTGGAAACTTTGCTAGAAAACAAGTAATCCCTTCTCCCATAAATACAAGAGAAAACAGGAGAAAAGAATGCAACTAAAAAATAAAAATATCTTTATTACAGGTTCGAGTCGTGGAATTGGTCTTGCCATCGCCCACAAGTTTGCTCAGGCAGGAGCCAATATTGTTTTAAACAGTCGTGGGGCAATCTCAGAAGAATTGCTCGCTGAGTTTTCAAACTATGGTGTCAAGGTGGTTCCTATATCAGGAGACGTGTCAGATTTTGCAGATGCTAAACGTATGGTTGAACAAGCTATTGTAGAGCTGGGTTCAGTAGATGTTTTGGTTAACAATGCAGGAATTACTCAAGATACCCTGATGCTCAAGATGACAGAAGCGGATTTTGAAAAAGTTCTCAAGGTGAACCTGACTGGTACCTTTAACATGACACAATCAGTCTTGAAACCGATGATGAAAGCCAGAGAAGGTGCTATCATCAATATGTCTAGTGTTGTTGGTTTGATGGGAAATATCGGTCAAGCTAACTATGCTGCTTCTAAGGCTGGTTTGATTGGTTTTACCAAGTCTGTGGCGCGTGAAGTAGCCAATCGCAATATCAGGGTTAATGCTATTGCACCTGGAATGATTGAGTCCGATATGACAGCTGTCCTATCAGACAAGGTAAAAGATGCTATGCTGGCACAAATTCCTATGAAAGAATTTGGGCAGGCAGAGCAGGTTGCAGATTTAACAGTATTTTTAGCAGGCCAAGATTATCTAACTGGTCAAGTGGTTGCCATTGATGGTGGCTTAAGTATGTAGCAGAAGCTAGAGGTGAAAAAGATGAAACTAAATCGCGTAGTAGTAACAGGTTATGGAGTAACATCTCCAATTGGAAATACACCAGAAGAATTTTGGAACAGTTTGACAACTGGAAAAATCGGAATTGGTCAAATTACGAAATTTGATCATAGTGACTTTGATGTGCATAATGCGGCAGAAATCCAAGATTTTCCTTTTGATAAATACTTTGTTAAGAAAGATACCAATCGTTTTGATAACTACTCTTTGTATGCCTTGTACGCAGCCCAAGAAGCTGTCAATCACGCTAATCTCGATGTAGAGACTCTTGATAAAGATCGTTTTGGTGTTATCGTGGCCTCTGGTATTGGTGGAATCAAAGAAATTGAAGATCAAGTGCTCCGCCTAAATGACAAAGGACCAAAACGTGTGAAACCATTGACCCTTCCAAAAGCCTTGCCAAATATGGCTTCAGGAAATGTTGCTATGCGTTTTGGAGCAAACGGTGTTTGTAAATCTATCAATACTGCCTGCGCTTCATCAAATGATGCGATTGGGGATGCCTTCCGCTCAATTAAGTTTGGTTTCCAAGATGTTATGTTGGTAGGTGGTTCAGAAGCCTCTATCACACCTTTTGCTATTGCTGGTTTCCAAGCCCTAACTGCTCTCTCAACTACAGAGGACCCAACTCGTGCTTCCATTCCATTTGATAAGGACCGTAATGGTTTTGTCATGGGTGAAGGTTCTGGGATGTTGGTTCTTGAAAGCCTTGAACACGCTGAAAAACGTGGGGCTACTATCCTTGCTGAAGTGGTTGGTTACGGAAATACTTGTGATGCCTACCACATGACTTCACCACATCCAGAAGGTCAGGGAGCTATCAAGGCCATCAAACTAGCCTTGGAAGAAGCTGAGATTTCTCCAGAGCAAGTAGCCTATGTCAATGCTCACGGAACCTCAACTCCTGCTAATGAAAAAGGAGAAAGTGGTGCGATCGTAGCTGTTCTTGGTAAGGAAGTACCTGTATCATCAACCAAGTCTTTCACAGGACATTTGCTAGGTGCTGCAGGTGCGGTAGAAGCTATCGTAACCATCGAAGCTATGCGTCATAACTTTGTACCAATGACAGCTGGGACAAGCGAAGTATCAGACTATATCGAAGCCAATGTCGTTTATGGACAAGGCTTGGAGCAAGAAATTCCATACGCTATTTCAAATACTTTTGGTTTTGGTGGCCACAATGCAGTTCTTGCTTTCAAACGTTGGGAGAATAAATAACTATGAATTTAAACGATATTAAAGACTTGATGGCCCAATTTGACCAGTCAAGTTTGAGAGAATTTTCTTATAAAAATGGGACGGATGAGTTGCAGTTTAGCAAGAATGAAGCGAGACTGGTGTCTGAAGTTGCAGCTCAAGTCGCTTCAGCGCCCGTTCTAGCAACACCAAGTCCAGTAGCTCCTACATCTGCTCCAGTAGAAACTGTAATAGAAGAAACTTCGTCACCAGCAGAAGCAAGCGTAGCTGCTGAGGGAGATGTTGTAGAGAGTCCACTTGTTGGGGTGGCTTACTTGGCTGCTGGTCCTGATAAACCTGCCTTCGTCACAGTTGGTGATAGTGTCAAAAAAGGTCAAACATTGGTGATCATCGAAGCTATGAAAGTCATGAATGAAATTCCAGCTCCTAAGGATGGTGTGGTAACGGAAATTCTCGTTTCTAACGAAGAAATGGTTGAGTTTGGTAAAGGATTGGTACGTATCAAATGATCGATATTCAAGGAATCAAAGAAGCCCTTCCCCACCGTTATCCTATGCTCCTAGTAGACCGTGTGTTGGAAGTGAGCGAGGACACCATTGTTGCCATCAAAAATGTGACTATCAATGAGCCCTTCTTTAACGGTCATTTTCCTCAATACCCTGTCATGCCAGGTGTTCTGATTATGGAAGCCTTGGCGCAAACAGCTGGTGTCTTGGAGTTATCAAAACCTGAAAATAAAGGGAAACTAGTCTTTTACGCTGGTATGGACAAGGTCAAGTTTAAGAAGCAAGTTGTACCAGGTGACCAATTAGTTATGACGGCAACGTTTGTAAAACGTCGTGGCACCATTGCCGTGGTTGAAGCAAAGGCTGAAGTGGATGGCAAGCTTGCAGCTAGTGGTACTCTTACCTTTGCAATTGGGAACTAAGGAGGTTCTCCATGTTTCGAAAAATTTTAATTGCCAATCGTGGTGAAATTGCGGTTCGTATTATCCGTGCGGCGCGTGAGTTGGGAATCGCAACGGTGGCGGTTTATTCAACTGCTGATAAGGAAGCCCTTCATACGCTTTTGGCAGATGAAGCAGTTTGTATCGGCCCTGGCAAGGCAACAGAGTCTTATCTCAATATCAATGCGGTTCTATCAGCTGCAGTCTTGACTGAGGCAGAAGCCATTCACCCAGGTTTTGGATTTCTCAGTGAAAATTCCAAATTTGCAACCATGTGTGAAGAAGTTGGTATCAAGTTTATCGGTCCATCTGGTCATGTTATGGATATGATGGGGGATAAGATCAATGCGCGTGCTCAGATGATTAAAGCTGGTGTGCCTGTCATTCCAGGTTCGGATGGAGAAGTGCATAACTCTGAAGAAGCTTTGATTGTTGCTGAAAAAATTGGCTATCCTGTTATGCTCAAGGCTTCAGCAGGTGGAGGTGGTAAAGGGATTCGTAAGGTTGAAAAACCAGAAGACCTCGTTTCAGCCTTTGAAACTGCCTCTAGTGAGGCCAAGGCCAATTATGGCAATGGTGCTATGTACATAGAACGGGTTATCTATCCAGCACGTCACATCGAGGTTCAAATCCTAGGAGATGAACATGGGAATGTGATTCACTTGGGGGAACGGGATTGTTCTCTTCAACGGAATAATCAAAAGGTTTTGGAAGAAAGCCCTTCAATTGCAATCGGAAAAACGTTGCGTCATGAAATCGGTGCGGCTGCTGTTCGAGCTGCAGAGTCTGTTGGCTATGAGAATGCAGGGACCATTGAGTTTCTGCTTGATGAAGCAAGTGGCAATTTCTATTTCATGGAAATGAATACACGTGTTCAGGTAGAGCATCCAGTAACAGAGTTTGTTTCAGGTGTGGATATCGTTAAGGAACAGATTCGCATTGCGGCAGGTCAGCCCCTGTCTGTTAAGCAAGAAGATATTGTCCTACGCGGTCATGCCATCGAGTGTCGTATCAATGCAGAAAATCCAGCCTTTAACTTTGCTCCAAGTCCAGGTAAGATTACTAATCTCCATCTGCCAAGTGGTGGAGTTGGCTTGCGCGTGGATTCAGCAGTTTATCCAGGATATACCATTCCACCTTATTATGATAGTATGATTGCCAAAATCATCGTACACGGCGAAAATCGTTTTGACGCCTTGATGAAAATGCAACGTGCCCTCTATGAATTAGAGATAGAAGGGGTGCAGACCAATGCAGATTTCCAGCTTGACCTCATTTCAGATCGCAATGTCATTGCTGGAGATTACGATACTTCCTTCTTGATGGAAACCTTCTTACCTAAATATCAAGAAAAAGAATAAAATGACTTCAAGAGTTTAAACCGAAAAGGGGAATCAATGGCTCTATTTAGTAAAAAAGATAAGTATATTCGAATCAATCCCAATCGTTTGGTTAGGGAAAAACCTCAAGCTAAGCCAGAGGTTCCAGATGAATTATTCTCCCAGTGTCCAGGCTGTAAGCATACCATCTATCAGAAGGATCTGGGAAGTGAGCGTATCTGTCCACATTGTAGCTATACCTTTCGTATTTCTGCCCAAGAACGCTTGGCTTTGACGATTGATATGGGAACCTTCAAGGAATTGTTTACAGGGATTGAGAGCAAGGATCCCTTGCATTTCCCTGGTTATCAAAAGAAACTAGCAACTATGCGTGAAAAAACAGGTCTGGATGAAGCCGTTGTGACAGGAACAGCTCTTATAAAAGGTCAGACTGTGGCTCTTGGGATTATGGATTCCAACTTTATCATGGCTTCTATGGGTACGGTTGTAGGGGAAAAAATCACTCGTTTGTTTGAGTATGCGACGGTTGAACAATTACCAGTTGTTCTCTTCACAGCCTCTGGTGGGGCCCGTATGCAGGAAGGAATCATGAGTCTCATGCAGATGGCCAAGATCTCTGCAGCAGTTAAACGGCATTCAAATGCTGGTCTCTTTTATCTGACCATTTTGACAGATCCAACGACAGGTGGTGTGACAGCTTCTTTCGCTATGGAAGGCGATATCATTCTGGCTGAACCACAGAGTTTGGTCGGTTTTGCTGGGCGCCGTGTCATTGAAAATACGGTTCGTGAAAGCTTGCCTGAGGATTTCCAAAAGGCAGAATTCCTATTGGAACATGGCTTTGTGGATGCTATTGTCAAAAGAAGAGACTTGCCAGATACGATTGCTAGCCTAGTCAGATTGCATGGAGGTGGTCCTAGATGAATATTGCAAAAATAGTCAGAGAAGCGCGTGAGCAGAGTCGCTTGACAACCTTGGACTTTGCGACAGGCATTTTTGATGAATTTATCCAATTACACGGTGACCGTTCTTTTCGTGATGATGGTGCAGTTGTTGGTGGTATTGGCTGGCTTGGGGAACAAGCTGTAACAGTAGTTGGTATCCAAAAAGGCAAGAGCTTGCAAGACAACCTCAAACGGAATTTTGGACAACCACATCCAGAAGGCTATCGCAAGGCCCTACGGTTGATGAAACAAGCTGAAAAATTTGGCCGTCCAGTTGTGACCTTTATCAATACTGCAGGTGCCTATCCTGGTGTGGGAGCGGAAGAACGTGGACAGGGAGAAGCTATTGCTCGCAATCTCATGGAAATGAGTGACCTGAAAGTTCCGATTATCGCCATCATTATAGGTGAAGGTGGTTCAGGTGGAGCTCTGGCTCTAGCAGTCGCAGACCGTGTTTGGATGCTGGAAAATTCTATCTATGCCATTCTCAGTCCAGAAGGTTTTGCTTCCATTTTATGGAAAGATGGCAGTCGTGCCATGGAAGCGGCAGAACTGATGAAAATCACTTCGCATGAACTGTTAGAAATGGACGTGGTGGACAAGGTGATTTCTGAAGCAGGACTTTCTAGTAAAGAACTGATTAAGAGTGTCAAAAAAGAACTCCAAACGGAACTAGCTTTACTGTCACAAAAAACGTTCGAGGAGTTGTTGGAAGAACGTTACCAACGATTTAGAAAATACTAAAAATGACTAAATGAGGCTAGAAAGGTCTCATTTTTTTAGAAAAATGCAGTTCAGACCGAAAAATTGACAGTTGAGGAGATGGACTATAAAATAGATAAAAAAGATGTATACTGTAGATGTAAGCTTACAAAAATTTATTTTAAGGAGGTACTTGATAGGACAGGTACAGATACATTTACAGTTCTTTCATCTGAGAACTTAGAGGAAACTTCAGGTGGTTTTGCTGTTTGGGAAGATGGTGAGGGAAGATGGTTATATTATAGAGACTTTGCTCCTTATATGGGGCAAGGGGCGCTTAATTCTTATAGGGATGCTTGGAAGTATGGCCTCCGAGCAGGATAATCTTTCAAAAAAAGTATGATGAGAAACATAGAGAAACTAAGACAATTTGGCATATTTTTGCTTATTATTTTACTATCTACCTATTTACCACAAACAATTGGATTGTATGTGACGATAATTTTAGGGTTAGGCGCTGATGTCTATTCTCTTATTTTAACAATGGGATTAGTAGGAAGTTTCCTTCTATTAATTTGGTGGTTAAAAAAGAAAGAGATGCTCTTTATCTTTGAGGAAAAGAGATGGAACTGGTCATTTGTCTTTTACTTATTTTCAGGTTATGTGGTTTATCAGATTCTCGGTAATTTTTGGGCACGCTATGCTCATTTGATTAATCATAGGAATATTCATGATGAGTATTTTACCGTTGTTCTTTCAAATGGACAACCAACGTTTTTATCGACTATCTTATCTTTTGTCCTGCCTGTAATCATCGGTCCTATTTTTGAGGAGACTCTTGATAGAGGGTATTTTATGAATACCTTCTTTCCTAAGTCAAAGTATTATTTAGATGTCATCCTATCAGGCCTGATCTTTGGACTCAGTCATTTGATACTATCTCATCGAGACCCGATTAGTTTATTATATTATAGTGTGATTGGTCTCTTTTTCGCCCTTGTTTATCGTTCTACCGATAATCTTAGATTAACGATTCTCTGCCATAGTTTTTTTAACTTTCTCAACCATGCAACCCCCCTCTGGATTTTTGTTTATAATTATGTCTATTACCACTTTTTAAGATAATGGGAGGCAATGAAAAAAGTGTTTGATGTCTGTCAAACACTTTTTCTATTTACTATTCTTCAGTTACAAATTGACTAAGCAGTCCGTTGATAAAGCGGGCTGATTTTTGATCTGAAAAATTCTTGGCAAGTTCAATGGCTTCATTGACTGCTACTAGTTGAGGTGTATCAAATGATGTGATTTCAAAGATTCCTAAGCGTAGTAAGTTTTTTTCGACCAAGGTCAAGCGTTCAACTGTCCATCCTGACTTGAGGTGCTGGTTGATTTGTTTATCCAACTCGTCTTTTTGAGCTTGAACGCCAGAAACCAAGTTTAGAAGAAAGGCAGGGATTTGCACATCTGCATCTTCACGGTCATGCGTGTAAGCAAAGCGACAAGCTGTTTCCATATCTGTGCCGAATTCAAGGCTCATAAGAGCTTGAAAAGCGCATTTACGAAGTTCACGTCTAGATTCTAATAATGGACTAGTCATTGAGGAAGTCCTCGTTAAATAGATCTTTCAACTCAGGTTTTGGTGTTTTATCTGGAACGATTCCTGCAACATGGATGTTAACAGCAGCAAGTTCCACATCAGCCATATCTCGGACAGCATCTTTTACTGCTTTTTGAATAGCAAGAGCCACTTTTGGTACTTTTACACCGTACTCAAGGTAGAGATAGATGTCAGCAGTTAGCTCTTCATTGTTTTCTTTTAAGTAGACGCCGCGACCAAGAGAGAGTTTTGATAGGGTATCGGATACGGATTTATTTGAAAATGAGTGGACACCATCAACTTTAGCAGTTGCGATGGCAATGATTTTTTCAAGTACACGTGGAGCGATAACGATTTCGCCAAATTGTTCTTCAATTCCCATAGAATGACCTCTTTCTAGAGATTAGGCACGAGAAACGTAAGTTCCTTCTGCAGTGTTGATGATCAATTTTTGTCCAGCTTCGATGAAGTCTGGAACGTTGACAACAAGTCCAGTTTCCATAGTTGCTGGTTTACCAGAACCTGTAACAGTAGCACCTTTGATAGATGGTTGTGTTTCAGCGACTGTCAATTCAACAGTAGTTGGTACAGTTACACCGATTACTTCAGTTCCGTAGAATTGGATTTTCACATCAGAGTTTTCAAGGATGTAAAGCAATTCATTTTCAACGTTTACGACTGGGATTTCGTATTGGTCGTAAGTTTCAGTGTTCATGAAGTAGGCAGTTTCATCCATTTTATACAAGTATTGAGCTGGAACAGTTTCGATAATAGCTTGTTCGAATTTTTCTTCTGGACGGTAGCTTGTATCAAATGTAGAACCAGTACGGACATCACGTAATTTCATACGCATGATCGTGTTCCCTTTACCTGGTTTGTGGTGGCTAGCTTCCAAAACGCGGATCAATTTTCCGTCTGCAGTTTCAAATGTCATACCAGCTTTCAATTTGCTTGCTTCAATCATGTTTTTACCTCTTTAATAAATATTATTACTCTTCATTTTACCATAAAATCTTCTGGAAATAAAGCCAAAATAGTTAATGGGATTTGGTAGGAGCGAAAAAAACCAACCTCAGGGCTGGTTTCTTTTACGTGTTAATCTTCTTTCAACTTCGCTAATTCCTGGGCAAAGACTTGGTGGATAATTGGAATCAAGACAGCTGGATATGAAATTTGGACCATACCTGCTTTTTCAACGTATTCATGCGCGCCACCGCCATTTTTAGCCAGGTGGACAAAGACTTTCTTGGTCGTAGCTGAGCTCTTCAAGAAGGATATGGGATTGAGGCTATTGAAAAGGTAGATCTCTTAATTTGAATGATTATTAAACTATATTATAACCTTTAAAAATCATCTAAGATATACTTGTCGTTATTTACTAGCAGTTATCTTTTTTATGGAATGGTGTTCAATGAGCCACCCAACAATCCACCCCGTCACTAGCAAGTAATTTTCGAAAGCACCGATAGCATTTACAGGAGAATGATACTCCATAAAATTGACTAAGTGATTTGTTCCTATTCCAATCCCACCGAAGATGAGAGCGAGAAGCACGATTCGTAGATAGAACCAATCGTACTTAATATTGACACCGAGAATAAGAATCAATACAGCTAGGTTCCATATTCCAATTTCTCGTTGCCAACCAGCAGAGATTCCGTATCCGGAGTGACTTCCCATGTATGATGGAAAGAAAATTTGTAGTATAGAAGCGCCTAGCATAGCAATGATGACTAAAACAAATAGCAATCGTAAAAATTTGTTCATTTTTTCTTCTTTCTAAAATAGAAAAAGGTATATAAAAAGTCTGCTATTCATCTTCTTTCAACTTGGCCAATTCCTGTGCAAGAAGTTTAAGGGCGACTTGTGGGTTGGCTTGGCCTTTGGTTGCTTTCATGAGGAAGCCTGTGAAAGCCTTATCTGAGTTACGTTTGCCTGACTTGAAGTCGGCAACGGCTGCTTCATTATCCGCAAAGACTTGGTGGATAATTGGAATCAGGACAGCTGGATCGGAGATTTGAACCATACCCGCTTTTTCCACGTATTCACGCGCGCCACCACCATTTTTAGCTAGGTGGACAAAGACTTTCTTGGCAATCTTAGACGAGATAGTGCCGTCTTCGATGATGGCAATCATTTCAACCAAGTTTTCTGGTGTCAATTCGATTTGTTCCAGTGTCTTACCTTCAGCGTTCAAGAACTGAGCAACTTCTCCTTGGAGCCAGTTTGAGACTTGCTTAGCATCGCCACCAAGGGCAACAGCTTTTTCAAAGAAGTCAGAAGTGACTTTGTTTGCGGTCAACTGGCTGGCATCATAGTCTGACAAGCCGAGGTCAGAGACGTAGCGCGCACGGCGTTCTTTTGGAAACTCTGGTAACTCAGTCCGCATTTCCTCAATCCACTCGTCTGAGATTTCAAAGAGAGGTAGGTCTGGTTCTGGGAAGTAGCGGTAGTCAGCAGCGCCTTCCTTGACACGCATGAGGATAGTTGCTTTGTTAGCCTCATCGTAACGACGTGTTTCTTGGCGGATTTGACCACCTGAGCGAAGGATTTCAGCTTGACGTTGAACTTCGTATTCAAGACCTTTGCGAACATTTGAGAAGGAGTTGAGGTTCTTCAACTCAGTCTTGGTGCCGAATTTTTCTTGACCATACGGACGAAGAGAGATATTGGCATCCACACGCATAGAACCTTCTTCCATCTTAACGTCAGAAATACCAGCGTACTGGATAACTTCCTTGAGGGCTGTTAGATAAGCATAGGCTTCTTCAGGAGAACGCATGTCAGCTTCAGATACAATCTCAATTAATGGCACCCCTTGGCGGTTGAGGTCAACGTAAGAGTAGCCATCTGTACCGTGGGTGTTTTTACCAGCGTCTTCCTCTAGGTGGGCACGTTCGATACCGATTTTCTTAGTCGTACCGTCTTCTAGCTCGACTTCAATCCATCCATTGTAACCAATTGGTTCATCAAACTGAGAAATTTGGTAGGCTTTGGGATTATCAGGATAGAAGTAATTCTTGCGGTCAAAGTGCATCTTTTTGTGGATGTCCATATTGAGGGCAAGAGCAGCTTTGATACCGGCATCAACAACACCTTTATTGAGAACTGGCAGAACTCCTGGGAAAGACCAGTCAATCACGTTAGTGTTGGCATTTTGGTCATTTCCGAAGTGGGCAGAAGTAGGTGAGAAGATTTTTGAATTGGTGTTGAGCTCTACGTGGACTTCAAGTCCGATGACTGTTTCAAAGTTCATTAGTTATCACCTCCAAAAATCACGGGTTGTTGTTTGTGGTAGTCTGTTGTTGCCTCAAAAGCAGCAGCAGCTTGGTAAATGGTTTCCTCAGAGTACTTAGGACCAATCAATTGCAGACCAACAGGTAGACCTTGAGAGAATCCAGCAGGAATCGAAATCCCTGGAAGACCTGCCAAGTTGACTGGGATGGTCAAAAGGTCAGCCAAGTACATGGCAACTGGGTCATGGTTGAGTGAGTCCAAGTCATAAGCAACACTAGGAGCAGTTGGTCCCAAAATCAAGTCATAATCCGCAAAGACTTTTTCGAAATCTTGAATGATGAGTGTACGAACCTGACCAGCTTTCTTATAGTAGGCGTCATAGTAACCTGATGAAAGGCTGAAAGTACCCAGCATGATACGGCGTTTCACCTCTTCACCGAAACCTTGGCTACGGCTGTTTACATAGATTTCATCAAGGTTTGTCGCATCCTCTGCACGATAGCCGTAACGGATACCGTCAAAGCGTTGCAAGTTTGATGAAGCTTCTGATGAAGCGATGATGTAGTAAACGGCAACACCGTATTTTGAGTGAGGTAGGCTCACTTCTTCAACAATAGCACCAAGTTTTTCAAAGTGTTTGGCTGCGTTCAGAATGGTTTCCTTAACCTCTGGGTCAATTCCTTCGCCAAGATATTCTTTAGGTAAAGCAATTTTCATGCCCTTGATGTCTTGACCGATTTTTGAAGTAAAGTCGGCAATGCGGACAGGAGCAGAAGTAGAGTCTTTGGCATCTTCGCTTGCAATAGCATTGAGCAAGAAGGCATTTTCCTTAACAGTCGGAGCGAAAGGTCCAATCTGGTCTAATGAACTACCAAAGGCAATGAGACCGAAACGTGAAACTGTTCCGTAGGTTGGTTTGAGACCGACGATCCCATTGAAGGCAGCAGGTTGGCGGATAGATCCACCAGTATCAGAACCAAGTGACAAGCGGACTTGTCCTGAGGCTACAGCTGCAGCAGAACCACTTGATGATCCACCAGGGACCTTGCTGTGGTCCCAAGCATTTTTAGTGGCACCGTAGTAAGAAGTCTCACCTGATCCACCCATGGCAAACTCGTCCATGTTGGTTTTCCCTACGACAATCATGCCTTTCGCTTTTGCCTTGGCAACGGCTGTCGCATCAAAGATAGGCTCATAGTTGTAGAGCATTTTTGAAGCAGCAGTTGTGAGAATACCATCAGTAGAGATATTGTCTTTAACTGCAAGTGGAATTCCTGAAAGGACATTATCAGCGTCAATTCCAGCTTCATCAATAGCTTTGGCTTGAGCAAGAGCTTGCTCTTCAGCGATTGTGACGAAAGCGTTGATAGCTGTCTCGCGAGATTGGATATCTTCAAGCGTTGCTTGGGTCAATTCAGTTGCAGAAATTTCCTTAGAAACAAGGAGATTGTGCAAGTCTTCAATGGTTTTATTGTTAAAAGTCATTAGGCATCTCCTCCATCGTCTAGGATAGCTGGTACCTTGATATAGTAGTTGTCTTTTTCAGGTACGTTTTTAAACAAGCGGTCGCGGTCTGTTCCTTCTTCGGCCACATCAGGGCGGAGTACAGTCTTGCGGTCAGCCATGGTCGTAGTAGGTGCGACACCAGTAGTGTCGACTTCGCCCAGCAATTCAACCATGTCAACAATCTTAGACAAGGTAGTCGCAAAGGCAGCAGTGTCTTCTTCAGAGAATCTTAATTTTGAAAGATTGGCAACGTGTGTTACCTCTTCTTGCGTAATTTTCATCTTGCATCCTTTCGTGAAATGATGATTTTTAGTCTGTTCTATTTTACCATATTTTCCTATAAATAAGGGAGGGATAAGTAAAAAGAAATAGAAATTGAAAAAAATGCTAAAATCCGATATAATGGAGTGTTGAAAGGAATGGTAAAATCCAATGTAGAAATCATTCTTAGCTATTGAACCAACTAAAAATAGAGAATCAACGAAAGAGAACTTATGAATATTCAAGAAGAAATTAAGAAACGTCGTACCTTTGCCATCATCTCCCACCCGGACGCGGGTAAAACTACCATTACGGAGCAGTTGCTTTACTTTGGTGGTGAGATTCGTGAGGCTGGTACCGTAAAAGGAAAGAAAACAGGGACTTTTGCCAAGTCTGACTGGATGGATATCGAGAAACAGCGTGGGATTTCGGTTACTTCATCTGTGATGCAATTTGACTACGATGGAAAACGCGTGAATATCCTCGACACGCCAGGGCACGAGGATTTTTCAGAAGACACCTATCGTACCTTGATGGCGGTGGATGCTGCGGTCATGGTCGTGGACTCTGCCAAGGGTATCGAGGCCCAAACCAAGAAATTATTTGAGGTTGTCAAACACCGTGGCATTCCGGTCTTTACCTTTATGAATAAGCTGGACCGTGATGGTCGTGAGCCACTGGACCTCTTGCAAGAATTGGAAGAAGTCTTGGGTATTGCGAGTTACCCGATGAACTGGCCAATCGGGATGGGGAAAGCCTTTGAGGGACTCTATGACCTCTATAACCAACGCCTGGAGCTCTATAAAGGGGATGAACGTTTTGCTAGTCTTGAAGATGGGGACAAGCTTTTTGGCAGCAATCCTTTCTACGAGCAAGTCAAAGATGACATTGAACTTTTAAATGAAGCTGGGAATGAGTTTTCAGAGGAAGCTATCCTTGCTGGAGAATTGACGCCAGTCTTCTTCGGTTCAGCTTTGACAAACTTTGGTGTGCAGACCTTCCTTGAGACTTTCCTTAAGTTTGCTCCAGAACCACATGGACACAAGAAAACAGATGGCGAAATTGTGGATCCTTATGACAAGGATTTCTCAGGATTTGTCTTTAAGATCCAAGCCAACATGGACCCTCGTCACCGTGACCGCATCGCCTTTGTCCGTATCGTATCAGGTGAATTTGAACGTGGTATGAGTGTCAATCTACCTCGTACTGGTAAAGGTGCTAAACTGTCTAATGTTACCCAGTTTATGGCGGAAAGTCGTGAGAATGTGACCAATGCTGTAGCAGGTGATATTATCGGGGTTTACGATACAGGTACTTATCAGGTTGGGGACACTTTGACAGTTGGAAAAAACAAGTTTGAGTTTGAACCACTGCCAACCTTCACTCCTGAAATTTTCATGAAAGTTTCTGCCAAGAATGTCATGAAGCAAAAATCCTTCCACAAGGGGATTGAGCAATTGGTGCAAGAAGGAGCCATTCAGCTTTATAAGAATTACCAAACAGGCGAGTATATGCTAGGCGCTGTAGGTCAACTCCAGTTTGAAGTCTTTAAATACCGCATGGAAGGCGAGTACAATGCTGAAGTTGTCATGAGTCCAATGGGTAAAAAGACCGTTCGTTGGATCAAGCCTGAGGACTTGGATGAACGGATGTCCTCAAGCCGAAATATCTTGGCCAAAGACCGTTTCGACCAACCAGTCTTCCTCTTTGAAAATGACTTTGCCCTACGCTGGTTTGCGGACAAGTATCCAGATGTAGAGTTGGAAGAAAAGATGTGATGAAGATACAAAGCCCGTTAAAAAAGCGAGAAGAAAATAGGAAAATCGCCGAAGAAACGTAGTTTCTAGAAGATTTTATCTTTTTCTCGACGCTTTTAGGGCGTGTTCAATTTTTCTAACTGCCTCACTAACTGAGTTTTATAAATGGAATCGATTTGTAAAACTCCGTGTTGTAGTTCAGTAAATTTATTTGATTGTGTAACAATCTAAGTAACTAACGCCAAGTTTCTATGGAACTTGGCTAGGCGCTCCACTAGTAAAGTTTTATGAATAATATCGATTCGTGGGCTTTTCCGTTGTAACGGGTAGAAAGTGGCCTAGATAACTGTCTTACTAACTATGTTTGGTAAATGAAATTGATTTGTAAAACTTAGTGTCGTGGATAATAAGACAGCAAAGTATGTAGGGTTTTACCTTAGCCCTCTATAAAAAGATGTTGAATATTAGACCTTATTCATTTTACTATTAACCTTTATGGTAATAACTTACAAATAAAAGAAAACTTCAGATATTCACCTTTTGTGATTGGTCTGAAGTTTTCTTTTTTACTGTCCATATTTTTGGTAAAAATCAACTTTTACTTGGATGAAGGTTTTTGCTTCACGTAGGAGTTGAAGAAGTGTGGCACGGGTTTCAAATTCTTCTCTTGTCTTGGGTAGACTGCGGTTCCGAAAGACTTCCAGATAACGTTCAATTTCATCTAGCAAATCAGAAGCAGGATTGGTCTGGCTCAGTTGACCTGCAATTTTTGAAAAGAGTTGGGCCAAAATCAGGCTCTCACTGGCAGCTAGGTGACAGGTGTTGATTTGCTGGGCCATGTTTCGCAGGATGCGACTTTGTCGCTGTCTCATCTCAAAATAGTGAATATGGTAATCGGTCTGGTGAAAGAGGTGGTCAGAGTGATCCAAATAGACCAGTCTGAGGGCTTCTTCCAAAAGGGTGTCTAATTCTTCAACCAGTTGTGCTCGGTTGCGTCCATCCCCTCTGGATAAATAATATTTGAAGCGCTGGAGGATATCTTTTAACTTTTCTTCTACTAATGTGTGGTAATGCTGGATGTCCTCTTCTCGTGAAGGCATGTAGAGATTAACAAGCAAGGCAAATCCAGTACCGATAGCAAAGAGAAGGAATTCGTTGACTAGGAGTTCTGGAGAGGTTGACTCTTGCACCAAGAGATGGCTAACCAACACGCTACTTGGTGTGATGCCAATTTCCCAGCCCATCTTGTAGGCTAGAGGCACATAGAGGGCTAGATAGAGGCCAAGGCTCCAGATATGAAATCCGCTCAAGTGAAAAGCCAAAACACCGATAGCTAGAGCTAGAAGCATGGAAAAGAGTCGATTGCGGGCCAGTTTTAAGGTACTTCTACGAGTATCGGATAGGCTCAAGAGGGCGATGATTCCAGCCGAGACAGCTGAGGAGAGATTGAGAAAATAAGCAAGAAGGCAGGCAAGACAGGTAGCTAAGATGAGCTTGGTCGTACGTTGGCTAATAGACATAAGAATTTCCTAGTAAGTTAGAATAAAAGCGGAAAAGACAAGACCTGAGCAGGCTTGCCTTTATGAGTTATTTTTTACGGACTGCCGCGTATTCGGCAACGGCAGTAAAGAGGACATCTGTTGAAGAGTTGAGAGCTGTTTCACATGAATCTTGGATGACCCCAATCACAAATCCAACCCCAACAACTTGCATGGCAATATCGTTAGAAATACCGAAAAGGCTACAAGCAACTGGGATAAGAAGGAGGGAACCGCCCGCAATACCAGAAGCGCCACAGGCTGAGATAGCTGCTACTACACTGAGGACAAAGGCTGTTGCAAAGTCAACAGGGATTCCCAAAGTATTTACTGCAGCAAGGGTTAAAACGTTAATAGTAATCGCTGCCCCGGCCATGTTGATAGTAGAGCCGAGTGGGATAGAAACCGAATAGGTATCTGGATCTAGTCCAAGGTCGTGACAAAGTTTCATGTTGACAGGGATGTTAGCCGCAGAACTACGAGTGAAGAAGGCTGTCACACCGCTGACACGCAAACATTTCCAAACGAGGGGATAAGGATTTCTCTTCATAAAGAGGAAGGCAATTAGTGGATTGACTACCAGAGCCACAAAGAACATAGTTGTCACCAAGAGGGCAAGCAAGATTCCATAGTTAGCTAGGCTTCCGATTCCCTTATCAGAGATGGTTTTGAAGACAAGTCCTAAGATCCCAAATGGAGCTAGGTTAATGATCCATTCGACAATCTTAGAAGTCACATCAGCCATGGTTTTTAGCAATTCTTTACTATTTTTGCTGGCTTCTCTCATAGCAATACCGAAAACAACTGCCCAAGATAGGATACCGATGTAGTTGGCTGTGACAAGGGCATTGACTGGATTGTCAACTAGTTTGAGCAAGAGGTTGCTGAGGACTTGTCCAATCCCATCTGGTGGTGCGATTTCTGTATTGGCACTATTTAAGGTAATCTCAACAGGGACAATGAAGCTTGCTAGGACAGCAACAAGTGCTGCTGCAAAGGTTCCTACCAAGTAAAGGAAGATAACCGTTTTCATGTTGCTATCTTGCCCCTTTTGATGTTGGGAAAGGGCATTGGCAACGAGGGCAAAGACTAGAATAGGTGCGATGGCTTTGAGGCCACCAACAAAGAGATCTCCAAGTAAACCAATTCCTGAAATGTTAGGAAGTGTCAGCCCTAGGGTTCCTCCAATAAGCATGCCAATCAAAATTCGTTTGATTAGACTCGCCTTATTCCAAGCATGAATGAATTTTTTCATAACAATCTCCTTTGTTGTGTAATGTTTATGATTATAGTATAAATATGAGCTAAAATCAAGAATTTTCTGTCTATTTTGGCTATTATTTTTGAATATTTATGGAGATTCATCACTTGTAAAAGTATGGTATAATAAATGAAAGGAGTTTTCTATGAAAGAATTTATTCAAACCTACCTCAATAAGCTTGATATAACAACGATTATTGAAAATATCTTAACCAAGTTAATTTCTCTGTTATTCTTATTTTTACTCTTTTATATAGCTAAGAAATTGCTCCATACCATGGTGCAGAGAATTGTCAAACCTTCTCTAAAAATGTCTCGTCATGATATCGGGCGTCAGAAAACCATCTCACGTCTGTTAGAAAATGTGTTTAATTATACCCTTTATTTCTTTTTGCTTTACTGCATTTTGTCGATTTTAGGTTTGCCAGTTTCTAGTTTGCTGGCAGGGGCTGGGATTGCTGGGGTGGCTATTGGGATGGGAGCCCAAGGCTTTCTATCTGATGTCATCAATGGCTTTTTCATCCTCTTTGAACGTCAACTGGATGTGGGAGATGAGGTCGTTTTGACAAATGGTCCTATTACCGTATCGGGCAAGGTTGTCAGTGTCGGCATTCGAACAACGCAACTCAGAGGAGAAGATCAGGTTCTGCACTTCGTTCCCAATCGGAATATCACCGTCGTCAGCAATTTCTCACGCACAGACTAGACCTGTTATTTTAAGTAATTTGTGGTACAATAGAAAGAGTTTAATAAAGGAGAAAAGATGGTTTTAGAAAAGCAGTTGGGCAATGGTTGTACCTGGATAGACCTTGATGTGGATAAGATTAAAAATATGGAAGATCTTTCTGACATCTATGGATTGGACAAGGAAACCATTGAGTATGCTCTGGATAGAAATGAACGAGCTCATATGGATTATAACCGTGAAACGGAGACGGTAACCTTTATTTATAATGTTCTTGATTTAGAAAAAGACAAAGAATATTATGAAGCGATTCCCATGACCTTTATCGTCGAAAGACAACGAATGATTACCATCAGCAACCATAAGAATGCTTATGTCATTGATCAGATGTCAGCTTATCTGGATAGCCATGAGTCGCTTTCTATTTACAAGTTTCTCTTTGCTGGTTTAGAGATTATCAGTAACGCTTATTATCCTATCATTGAAGAGATGGATAAAAGTAAGGACGAAATTAGTGCCTTGCTACGTCAAACTACAACAAAGAAAAATCTCTTCGCCCTCTCTGACTTGGAGACTGGTATGGTTTACTTGACAGCAGCAGCAAAACAAAATCGACTCCTCTTGGAACATATCCAGGGCCATGCTCTTTATCGGAGATTTAATGATGTCGAACGAGAGCAGTTTGATGATGCAATGATTGAAGCCCATCAGTTGGTGTCTATGACAGACTTGATTTCTCAAGTCTTGCAACAACTCTCAGCTTCTTACAACAACATCCTAAACAATAACTTGAATGATAGTTTGTCAATTTTGACTATTATCTCCGTCTTACTAGCAGTACTTGCGGTTATTACAGGTTTCTTCGGAATGAATGTTCCTCTACCATTTACAGAAGAGCCAAATGCTTGGATTTATATCTTAATGACTAGCTTGATTTTATGGGTGGCCTTATCTCAATGGCTGAAGAAAATTACTAGAAAATAAAAGAAAAGGAGCCAAAATGGTGATTGAAAACTACATGCCAGACTTTGCTGTGGAAGCAGTCTATGATCTGACAGTCCCAAGCCTGCAGGTGCATGGAATCAAGGCTGTTTTGGTCGATTTGGACAATACCCTCATTGCTTGGAACAACCCTGACGGGACGCCAGAGATGAAGCAATGGCTACATGATCTTCGGGACGCGGGCATTCGCATCATCGTGGTATCAAATAACACCAAAAAACGCGTTCAACGTGCAGTTGAGAAGTTTGGAATTGATTACATTTATTGGGCTCTGAAGCCCTTCACATTTGGAATTGACCGTGCCATGAAGGAATTCCACTATGAGAAAAGCGAAGTGGTCATGGTCGGTGACCAGCTCATGACAGATATACGAGCAGCCCACCGTGCTGGCATTCGCTCGATTTTAGTCAAACCCTTGGTCCAACATGACTCGATCAAAACGCAGATTAACCGAGCTCGTGAGCGCCGTGTGATGCGAAAAATCACTGAAAAGTACGGACCGATTACATATAAAAAAGGAATTTAACTATGGAAGAAATTCTCTGTATTGGTTGTGGAGCAACCATTCAGACGACAGACAAGGCTGGTCTTGGATTTACCCCTCAGTCGGCACTTGAAAAAGGTTTGGAGACTGGCGAAGTCTATTGCCAACGCTGTTTTCGTCTCCGCCACTACAATGAAATCACAGATGTCCAGTTGACGGACGATGATTTCCTCAAGCTCTTGCACGAGGTTGGAGACAGTGATGCATTAGTGGTCAATGTCATTGATATATTTGATTTTAATGGCTCTGTTATCCCAGGATTGCCACGTTTTGTCTCAGGCAATGATGTCCTCTTGGTTGGAAATAAAAAAGATATCCTCCCTAAGTCAGTTAAGCCGAGCAAGATTAGCCAGTGGCTCATGGAACGTGCCCACGAAGAAGGACTTCGTCCAGTCGATGTCGTCCTAACTTCGGCACAAAACAAACATGCCATTAAGGAAGTCATTGACAAGATTGAACACTACCGTAAGGGCCGTGATGTCTATGTGGTTGGTGTAACCAACGTTGGAAAATCAACTCTTATCAATGCTATTATCCAAGAAATCACGGGTGATCAGAATGTTATCACGACTTCGCGCTTCCCAGGGACAACCTTGGACAAGATTGAGATTCCGCTTGACGACGGTTCTTATATCTACGATACACCGGGGATTATCCACCGTCACCAGATGGCTCACTACTTGACGGCTAAAAACCTCAAGTATGTCAGCCCCAAAAAGGAAATCAAGCCTAAAACCTATCAGCTCAATCCTGAACAAACCCTGTTTCTAGGTGGTCTCGGACGCTTTGACTTTATTGCAGGTGAGAAGCAAGGTTTCACAGCCTTCTTTGACAACGAATTGAAACTCCATCGTACCAAGCTTGAAGGCGCTAGTGCTTTCTACGATAAGCACGTCGGAACCCTTCTGACACCACCAAATAGTAAGGAAAAAGAAGATTTTCCAAAACTAGTTCAGCATGCATTTAACATTAAGGAAAAGACAGACCTAGTCATCTCAGGCCTAGGTTGGATCCGCGTAACAGGCACAGCCAAAGTCGCAGTCTGGGCACCAGAAGGCGTCGCAGTCGTCACACGAAAAGCAATTATTTAAAATGAAATCACTGAGCGAACAAAGTGAGCTCATAAAGAGATAGTTATTGCCGTGGTGTCTTGCCAATCATTAGATTGGCAAGGGGCACAATTGAGACCAAGGCTCAATTGTGAGGCCAGGAAATCCATTTTTCAAAGATGAGATCTTTGGAAAATTAGTTCCGACCGTCCCTCACTACCTAAAATAACTATCAAAAAATAAGGAAGAAATTATGTCATTAACATCAAAACAACGTGCCTTCCTCAACAGTCAGGCACACACCCTCAAACCCATCATCCAAATCGGGAAAAATGGACTTAACGACCAAATCAAAACCAGTGTCCGTCAGGCTCTTGACGCCCGCGAATTGATTAAAGTAACGCTCTTGCAAAACACAGATGAAAATATCCACGAAGTAGCTGAAATCTTGGAAGAAGAAATCGGTGTGGATACTGTCCAAAAGATTGGACGCATCTTAATCTTGTTTAAACAATCCAGCAAGAAAGAAAATTGCAAGATTTCTAAGAAAGTCAAAGAAATTTGACCCCCATACTCCAAACAACTGTTTTTACAGAGAAATAAAGGAGACTAGCCTATGGCAATCGAACTATTGACTCCCTTTACCAAGGTAGAGTTGGAGCCAGAAATCAAGGAGAAAAAACGCAAACAAGTCGGGATTTTAGGGGGGAATTTTAACCCTGTTCACAATGCCCATCTCATCGTTGCGGACCAAGTACGCCAGCAGTTAGGACTGGATCAAGTTTTGCTCATGCCTGAGTACCAACCTCCTCACGTAGATAAAAAGGAAACCATCCCTGAACACCATCGTCTCAAGATGCTTGAATTGGCGATTGAGGGGATTGAAGGTCTGGACATTGAAACAATCGAGCTAGAGCGCAAGGGCATTTCTTATACCTACGACACCATGAAGCTTCTAACTGAGAAGAATCCAGATACAGATTATTACTTTATCATCGGTGCCGACATGGTAGACTATCTGCCCAAGTGGTACCGAATTGATGAATTGGTTGACATGGTTCAGTTTGTAGGGGTTCAGCGCCCACGCTACAAGGCAGGGACTTCCTATCCCGTTATCTGGGTGGATGTGCCTCTCATGGATATCTCGTCTAGTATGGTGCGTGACTTCCTTGCCCAAGGACGAAAACCCAACTTTCTCCTACCTCAGCCGGTGCTAGACTACATCGAGAAGGAGGGGCTCTACTGATGGCCTATCAAGACTATATCAACTGTTCCCGTGAGGCTTTGTTGGAAAAAATGGCAGAGCTTCTACCTGAAAAACGCTTAACCCATTGCTTGGGTGTGGAGCGTGCAGCCATAGAGCTAGCAGAACGATTCGGAGTTGATGCTGAGAAAGCTGGTCTAGCAGGTCTTCTTCATGACTATGCTAAGAAGTTGTCAGATCAGGAATTTCTAGACTTGATTGACCGTTACCAGCTAGACCCTGACCTCAAAAACTGGGGCAATAATGTCTGGCATGGTATGGTTGGCATCTACAAGATTCAAGAAGATTTGGATTTGCATGATCTAGAAATCTTACGAGCTATTGAAATTCATACAGTCGGTGCTGGTCAGATGACAGATCTAGATAAAGTCATCTACGTTGCAGACTATATCGAGCATAACCGTGCCTTTCCAGGAGTGGATGTGGCGCGTGAAATTGCTGAGCTATCGCTCAATAAGGCAGTGGCCTACGAAACAGCTCGTACCGTGGAGCATCTAGCTCATCAGGGATTCCCTATCTATCCCCAAACCCTTGAAACCTATAACGCCTTTGTGCACTATTTGAAAGAGGACTAAATGAAGACGGCTTTTATAATCATTGATGTTCAGAATATTTTAGTGGAAACCGGTTTTCAGACAAATAGTCTATTGGAAAAAATTTCTTATTTACAAAACCAGGCTAGAAGCAAGAATATCGAAATTATCTATGTTCAACATATTGAGGATTTTGAAGCTCAAACATCAGAAGATTGGCAGATATCTGGACTTTTAAATCGAAAACCTAATGAAAAGGTCTTTCAGAAGAAGTATAACAGTATTTTCAAAGAAACTGGTTTAAAAGAATACTTGGATAAACAGGGGATTGAAAAATTAGTTTTATGTGGTATGCAGACAGAATATTGTGTGGATACCTCTGTCAAGGTTGCCTTTGAATATGGCTATAAGCTGATTATTCCAGAAGGTGCTGTCACAACCTTTGATGGAGATGACATTCCAGCAGAAACGATTAATGAATTTTATGAGGGCATTTGGGAGGGGCGCTTTGCAGATGTCCTAGATTACAAACATATTTTCTAGAAAGAGGACTAAATGAACGAAAAAGAATTACTAGAACTAGTCGTGAAAGCGGCTGATGAGAAACGTGCGGAGGATATCCTCGCACTTGACGTACAAGATTTGACTAGCGTGACGGATTACTTTGTTATTACTAGTTCAATGAATAGCCGTCAGTTGGACGCTATCGCTGATAACATCCGTGAAAAAGTAGCTGATGCAGGCTTTAAAGGTAGCCATATCGAAGGCGATGCAGCTGGAGGTTGGGTCTTACTAGACCTCGGTGCTGTCGTTGTGCATGTCTTTTCAGAAGAAATGCGTGCTCACTATAACCTAGAGAAGCTATGGCATGAGGCGAATTCTGTAGACGTATCTGAAACTCTGGCGTAGAAGATGAACTCAGTTGTAGTCAACTGGGTTTCTTTGCTTATTTTAGAAGAAAATTGATAGAAAGGTGAGGGCGAGTGGTGTTTGCCATGTAGGCTCTTGGTATCATGTTTTATGGCAACTTATGAAACTTTTGCGGCGGTCTATGATGCGGTCATGGACGATAGTTTATACGACAAATGGACGGATTTTTCTCTGCGTCACTTGCCTAAGACCAAGGAGAGAAAGAAACTCTTGGAATTGGCTTGTGGGACAGGAATTCAATCGGTGCGCTTCTCTCAGGCTGGTTTTGATGTAACTGGACTTGATTTGAGTGGGGATATGTTGAAGATTGCCGAGAAGAGAGCTTCTTCAGCCAAACAAAAGATTGATTTTATTGAAGGCAATATGCTGGATTTGTCCAAGGCAGGTCAATACGACTTTGTCACGTGTTACTCGGACTCAATCTGCTACATGCAGGATGAGGTGGAAGTAGGTGACGTCTTTAAGGAAGTCTATAATGCTCTCAATGAAGACGGTGTATTTATCTTTGATGTGCATTCAACCTACCAGACAGATGAAGTATTCCCGGGTTATTCTTACCATGAAAATGCGGAAGATTTTGCCATGCTCTGGGATATCTACGAGGATGCAGCGCCCCACTCTATCGTTCATGAGTTGACTTTCTTTATCAAGGAAGAGGATGGGTCCTTTAGTCGCCACGATGAAGTGCATGAGGAGCGGACTTATGAGGTCTTGACCTATGATATTTTGCTGGAGCAGGCTGGATTTAAGTCTTTCAAACTCTATGCAGACTTTGAGGACAAGGAGCCGAGAGAGACAAGTACCCGTTGGTTTTTTGTGGCGCAGAAGTAGGAGATCACTATGACCATCACAGGTATTATTGCGGAGTTCAATCCTTTTCATAATGGGCATAAATACCTGCTGGAACAGGCAGAGGGACTGAAAATCGTAGCCATGTCTGGAAATTTCATGCAACGTGGAGAGCCTGCTATTGTGGATAAGTGGGCACGGGCCCAGATGGCGCTGGAAAATGGAGCGGATCTGGTAGTGGAATTACCCTTTTTAGTCAGTGTTCAGGCAGCAGATTTCTTCGGTCAAGGAGCTGTGGATATCTTGGCTCGGTTGGGCATTGATACTCTAGCATTTGGGACGGAGGAAGTTCTGGATTATCAAAAAATCGCTGACTTATACACAGAGCAAGGTGCTGAGATGGAGAAGTTTGTGGAAAATCTGCCTGATTCCCTTTCCTATCCCCAGAAAACCCAAGCTATGTGGAAGGAATTTGCTGGTCTTGATTTTTCAGGCAATACGCCCAATCATGTCCTTGCTCTTGCTTATGCCAAGGCGGTTGCGGGACGAAACATCAAACTTTATCCGATTCAGCGTCAGGGTGCGGGTTACCATTCTGTGGACAAGGATGTGGATTTTGCCTCAGCGACGGCCCTCCGTCAGCATCAATCAGACAAAAATTTCTTAGAACGCTTTATGCCTTCTATTGCCCTATTTGAGCAGGCCAGTAAGGTGAGCTGGGAAGACTATTTTCCCTTGCTCCGCTATCAAATCTTGTCCAATCCAGACCTAACCACTATCTATCAGGTCAATCAAGAAATGGCAGTACGCATCAAGGATGCCATCAAGACAGCCCAGTCTGTGGAAGACTTGGTTGAGGCGGTTGCGACCAAACGTTACACCAAGGCGCGTGTCAGACGCCTATTGACCTATATCTTGGTGCAGGCTAGAGAAGGTGACTTGCCAGAAGCCATTCATGTCCTTGGATTTACTGAAAAAGGCAGGCAACAGCTCAATTCTTTGAAAGGTCAGGTCAGTCTAGTCAGCCGAATTGGCAAAGAGCCTTGGGATACTATGACCCAAAAGGCAGACCAGATTTACCAACTGGGAAAATCAAGTATAGCAGAGCAGAATTTTGGAAGAGTGCCGATAAGAATAGAAAGAAACTAAGTCTACTGAAAAGTAGGCTTTTTGAGATTTTTTACGAATAAATAGATAGAAAAGAAAATCTTGTACAAGTTCCTGACAATTTCTTTCTTTTCGTGTATAATAGTGGAAAAGAGGTAAAACGAGGTATGGTTATGGAAGCAGTTCTTTACTCAACATTCCGAAATCATTTAAAAGACTACATGAAGAAGGTAAATGATGAATTTGAGCCTTTGACGGTGGTCAATAAAAATCCAGACGAGGACATTGTAGTACTTTCAAAGAGTGAGTGGGATAGTATCCAAGAAACCCTGAGAATTGCTCAAAATAAGGAACTTTCTGATAAGGTTTTGCGAGGAATGGCTCAAGTTCGTGCTGGAAGTACTCAGGTTCATGTTATTGAGGAGTAAGAAATGCTGCTCAAGTTTACAGAAGATGCCTGGGCAGATTATTGCTACTGGCAAAATCAGGATAAGAAAACGTTAAAAAGAATCAATAAACTAATCAAGGATATTCAACGTGATCCCTTTACAGGAATAGGTAAACCAGAACCACTCAAGTATGACTACCAAGGAGCTTGGTCACGTCGTATTGATGCAGAAAATCGCTTGATTTATATGATGGATGAAGATAGCGTGGCTTTCTTGTCTTTTAAAGATCATTACTAAGTCTACTGAAAGGTGGGCTTTTTCTATAATTTTTACTAAGCTATAACTTCTAAGAAATAGAGATTGCACTAATAAATTTTAAGCAAACGTGTTCCAATTTCCTCAAAACATATTCTATTTTAGGTTTGTGAAAATCACTTTTTTATGGTAGAATGTAAAAGAATGTATGTCATTCGGAATAACAATAAAATGAGGTAAAAACATGGAAATCATGTCGCTTGCGATTGCTGTTTTTGCCGTCATCATTGGTTTAGTCATTGGATATGTCAGCATCTCAGCTAAGATGAAATCATCTCAGGAAGCTGCAGAGTTGATGCTTTTAAATGCTGAACAAGAAGCAACTAATTTACGTGGACAAGCTGAACGTGAAGCTGATTTACTTGTTAATGAAGCCAAACGTGAAAGCAAGTCTCTTAAAAAAGAAGCACTATTGGAGGCCAAAGAAGAAGCCAGAAAATACCGTGAAGAAGTGGACGCTGAATTCAAATCAGAACGTCAAGAACTCAAACAAATCGAAAGTCGTTTGACAGAGAGAGCTACTAGCCTCGACCGCAAGGACGACAATTTGACGAGTAAAGAACAAACACTTGAACAAAAAGAACAAAGTATTTCTGATAGAGCGAAAAACCTTGATGCGCGTGAAGAGCAATTAGAGGAAGTCGAAAGACAAAAAGAAGCAGAGCTAGAGCGTATTGGTGCTCTGTCTCAGGCAGAAGCACGAGATATTATCTTGGCTCAGACAGAGGAAAACTTGACCAAGGAGATTGCCAGCCGCATTCGTGAAGCTGAGCAAGAGGTCAAGGAACGTTCTGACAAAATGGCCAAGGATATCCTGGTTCAAGCCATGCAACGTATCGCTGGTGAATATGTAGCAGAGTCAACAAACTCAACGGTTCATCTGCCAGACGATACTATGAAGGGACGCATTATTGGTCGTGAAGGTCGTAACATTCGTACCTTTGAAAGTTTGACAGGGGTCGATGTGATTATCGACGATACACCAGAAGTGGTGACCTTGTCAGGATTTGATCCGATTCGTCGTGAGATTGCTCGTATGACTATGGAAATGTTGCTCAAAGATGGTCGTATCCACCCAGCTCGTATCGAAGAGTTGGTTGAGAAAAACCGTCAAGAGATTGACAATAAGATCCGTGAATATGGTGAGGCAGCAGCCTATGAGATTGGTGCGCCAAACCTTCATCCAGACTTGATGAAAATCATGGGTCGCTTGCAGTTCCGTACTTCTTATGGACAAAATGTCTTGCGCCATTCGATTGAGGTTGCTAAGTTGGCTGGTATCATGGCTAGTGAGCTTGGTGAAAACGCGGCTCTTGCCCGTCGTGCCGGATTCCTTCACGATATCGGGAAAGCTATTGACCGCGAGGTTGAGGGTAGCCACGTTGAAATCGGTATGGAATTGGCTCGTAAGTACAAGGAACATCCAGTTGTGGTGAATACGATTGCTAGCCACCACGGTGATGTCGAAGCAGAAAGTGTGATTGCAGTAATTGTCGCTGCAGCAGATGCCTTGAGTGCGGCGCGTCCAGGTGCTCGTAGTGAGTCTCTTGAAAGCTACATCAAGCGTCTCCATGATTTGGAAGAAATTGCTAACGGCTTTGAAGGGGTACAAAATAGCTTTGCCCTTCAAGCAGGACGTGAAATCCGTATCATGGTCAATCCAGGACAAATCAAGGACGACAAAGTCACAATCTTGGCTCACAAAGTTCGTGAGAAAATTGAAAACAATCTCGATTACCCAGGAAATATCAAGGTAACCGTGATTCGTGAGCTTCGTGCAGTAGATTATGCTAAATAAATAAGAAAGAGCAGTTGAAAAATTACTGCTTTTTTGTTACACTAGATAGAAAGACTGTAAAGGATAATCTGGCTTTTTGTCATTATTCTAGAGAAATGTTATTTCACAGACTGACTAAAAGGAGACACAATGGCAGACCGAGGCTTACTAATCGTTTTTTCTGGTCCTTCAGGGGTTGGAAAAGGAACGGTTAGAAGAGAGATTTTTGAGAGTTCTGAAAATCAATTTCAATACTCTGTATCGATGACGACGCGCGCACAACGTCCTGG
This sequence comes from Streptococcus sp. CL6.35, assembly GCF_049737915.1. Classification (GTDB taxonomy): domain Bacteria; phylum Bacillota; class Bacilli; order Lactobacillales; family Streptococcaceae; genus Streptococcus. The sequence goes on from NZ_JBKOTU010000003.1 coordinate 46,696, forward strand.
AGAAGTGGATGGTGTTGACTATTTCTTCCGCACTCGCGAAGAGTTTGAAGAGCTGATTCGTCAAGGACAGATGTTGGAATATGCAGAATATGTCGGCAACTACTATGGAACTCCTCTGACCTATGTCAATGAAACCTTGGACAAGGGAATCGATGTTTTCCTTGAAATTGAGGTTCAAGGAGCTCTTCAGGTCAAGAAAAAGGTTCCAGATGCTGTCTTTATCTTCCTGACACCACCAGATTTGGATGAATTGCAAGATCGTTTGGTAGGACGTGGAACAGACAGTGCAGAAGTGATTGCCCAACGAATCGAAAAAGCCAAGGAAGAAATTGCGCTTATGCGTGAGTATGATTATGCGATTGTCAACGATCAGGTGCCCCTAGCTGCTGAGCGTGTCAAACGTGTTATCGAAGCAGAGCACTTCCGTGTGGATCGTGTCATTGGTCACTATCAGGAGATGTTACCAAAATCTCCAACTACCCGATAAAATTTAGAAAATAGGTACAAGCAAATGATGTTAAAACCCTCTATTGATACCTTGCTTGACAAGGTTCCTTCAAAATATTCACTCGTAATCTTGGAAGCAAAACGTGCCCATGAATTGGAAGCAGGTGCGCCAGCATGTCAAGGTTTCAAGTCTGAAAAATCAACTCTTCGCGCTTTAGAAGAAATCGAATCAGGAAACGTAACAATTCACCCCGATCCAGAAGGAAAACGTGAAGCAGTGCGTCGCCGTATCGAAGAAGAAAAACGCCGCAAAGAAGAAGAAGAAAAGAAAATCAAAGAGCAAATCGCTAAAGAAAAAGAAGATGGTGAAAAAATTTAAGGTTGGGGGGACTCAATCTTATTTTTTCTATTGCAAGAATGTACTGATAAGGAGGAGGTGAGAAGATGGCTATAGCAAAGATTATCGTAGATGTACCCTTGATGCAGACAGACCAGCCCTATAGTTATAGGATTCCGGAGGAATTTCTGGGAATGCTGGAGGTTGGGATGCGAGTTCATGTGCCCTTTGGTAAGGGGAATCGCCTGATTCAAGGGATTGTTCTTGGTTTGGAGTCTCAATCAGATGAGGAAGAGATGGAGCAAGATTTAAAAGATATTGCGGAGGTGTTGGATTTTTCTCCTGTTCTCACGCAAGAACAACTCTGGCTAGCTGAGGAGTTACGCAAGTCCGTCTTCTCCTACAAAATCTCCATCCTCAAGGCTATGCTGCCGGGATTTCTGAACTCCAGCTATGATAAGATTCTCTATCCTCTGGAAGGTCTGAGTCAGGAAGACAAAGAGCGCTTGTTTGGTTCAGAAGATTCGCTTGCCTTTTCTTCTCTAGATTTAGGTAAGCAAGCTGAAATGATGCGATTGACTAGAAAAGGCCTGCTTGGGCTAGAATATCAGGCAATTGATCAAAAGAAGGTCAAGACCCAGTCTTGGTATGAGGTTGATGCTACTCAGTTAGAGAAAATTGAGATCTCTACGCGTGCCAAGAAAAAGTTAGAACTGAGAGACTATTTGCTTTCTCATCCTGAGAGTTCTTCCTTGGCTAGTTTGTTAGAATCCTACTCGCGGGAGCAAGTCAACTTCTTTGTGGAACAAGGTGCTGTTACCATAGTCCAAAAAGAAGTTCAACGTTCGGCTGCTTATTTTGAAGGGATTGAGGCAAGTCGGCCTTTGGAGTTGAATCCAGAGCAAAGGCGGGCGCGTGATGCGGTTGTCAGTGCGATTGGCAGTCATCAGCCTCCCTTCCTCCTTCAAGGGATTACAGGAAGTGGGAAGACCGAGGTTTACTTGCAGATTATCCAAGGGGCCTTGGACAAGGGCAAGACAGCCATTTTGCTGGTGCCTGAGATTTCCTTGACTCCACAAATGACGGAGCGTTTTATCGCTCGTTTTGGTGAGAAAGTGGCCATTCTTCACTCAGGCTTGTCCAATGGTGAAAAGTATGACGAATGGCGCAAGGTTGAGCGTGGAGACGCTCAAGTTGTTGTTGGCGCCAGATCTGCCATCTTTGCTCCGCTGAAAAATCTGGGTGTTATGATTATCGATGAGGAGCATGAAGCAACTTATAAGCAGGATAGTAATCCTCGTTACCATGCCAGAGAAGTAGCCATTTTACGGGCTCAGTATAATCAAGCAGCTCTGGTACTTGGGTCTGCGACACCGAGCTTAGAGAGCCGTGCGCGGGCTGGAAAAGGCGTTTATCAACACTTACGTCTGACCCAACGAGCCAATCCTTTGGCTAGGATCCCTGAGGTTCAAGTAATTGACTTTCGAGACTATATCGGACAAAATGAGACGTCAAACTTTACGCCTCCTTTGCTAGAAGCCATCCAAGACCGTCTGGATAAAAAAGAACAGGTGGTTCTCATGCTCAATCGCCGGGGCTATTCTAGCTTTGTCATGTGTCGGGAGTGTGGGACGGTGGATACTTGTCCTAACTGTGACATTTCCTTGACCTTGCATATGGATACCAAGACCATGAACTGCCATTATTGTGGTTTTTCGAAGGATATTCCTCACGTTTGCCCCAACTGTAAGAGTCGCAGTATTCGTTACTATGGGACGGGGACACAGAAGGCTTATGACGAGCTGGCAGAACTCTTTCCGCAAGCCCGTATTTTGCGGATGGATGTGGACACGACTCGTAAGAAAGGTAGTCACCAAGCTCTTCTTGACCAGTTTGGACGAGGAGAAGCAGATATTTTACTAGGTACTCAGATGATTGCCAAGGGATTGGATTTTCCCAATGTGACTTTGGTCGGAGTTCTAAATGCCGATACAGCCTTGAATCTGCCTGATTTCCGTTCTTCTGAGAGAACCTTCCAGCTCTTGACTCAGGTGGCAGGCCGTGCAGGTCGTGCTGAAAAAGCTGGTCAGGTCTTGATTCAGTCTTACAATCCGCAGCACTATGCTATTCGATTTGCCAAGGATCAGGACTACGAAGGCTTTTATGCCTATGAAATGGGAATTAGACGACAACTTGGTTATCCACCTTACTATTTCACCATTGGAATTACCCTTTCTCACAAGAAGGAAGAAGAGGTGGTCAAACGTGCCTATGAAGTCATGAATATTTTGCGGTCAGGTTTGTCTGAAACCAGTGACATCCTTGGGCCGACGCCAAAACCGATTGCTCGTACCCACAACCTCTATCATTACCAGATTTTAATTAAATACCGTTTAGAAGATGAGCTGGGTCCTACACTCAATCAGGTCTTGGCCTTGACTCAAGAAAGGGAAAATAGTGAGCTCCGTCTCAGCATTGACCATGAGCCACAGCAATTTTTATAAGAAGGAGAAGATATGACAAAATTAATCTTTATGGGGACCCCCGACTTTTCAGCAACAGTTTTAAAAGGGCTTTTGACAGATGACCGTTACGAAATTCTAGCCGTTGTGACCCAGCCAGACCGTGCTGTCGGACGTAAAAAAGTGATCCAAGAAACCCCAGTTAAACAAGCTGCCAAGGAAGCAGGACTTCCTATCTACCAACCTGAAAAACTATCTGGAAGTCCAGAGATGGAAACTATTATGCAGCTAGGAGCAGATGGAATTGTGACTGCTGCTTTTGGGCAGTTTCTCCCAAGTAAACTCCTTGATAGCATGGACTTTGCTGTCAATGTTCACGCCTCCCTCCTTCCTAAACACCGTGGTGGTGCGCCTATCCATTATGCCTTGATTCAAGGGGATGAGGAAGCTGGTGTGACCATTATGGAAATGGTTAAGGAAATGGATGCAGGAGATATGATTTCTCGTCGCAGTATTCCAATCACGGATGAGGACAATGTCGGCACCTTGTTTGAGAAATTGGCGCTAGTTGGTCGTGATTTGCTTTTGGACACTTTGCCTGCCTACATTGCTGGGGAAATCAAACCTGAACCGCAGGATCCAAGTCAGGTCACTTTCTCGCCAAATATCAAGCCAGAGGAAGAAAAACTGGACTGGAACAAAACCAATCGTCAACTCTTTAACCAAATCCGTGGCATGAACCCCTGGCCTGTTGCCCATACTTTCCTTAAGGGCGACCGCTTTAAGATTTATGAAGCACTACTAGTGGAAGGTAAGGGAAATCCAGGTGAAATCCTCTCTATCGGCAAGAAAGAATTGATTGTCGCAACGGCTGAAGGAGCTTTGTCTCTCAAACAAGTGCAGCCAGCTGGTAAGCCTAAGATGGACATTGCTTCCTTCCTCAACGGTGTTGGACGTACATTGACTGTAGGAGAACGATTTGGTGATTAAAGTAGAAACAGCTAGAAGTTTAGCCCTAGCAGTATTAGAGGATGTTTTTATTAATCAAGCATACTCAAATATCGCCTTAAATAAGCATCTCAAGGGAAGTCAACTTTCTGTAGCAGACAAGGGTTTGGTAACCGAGCTGGTCTATGGAACAGTAGCCCGTAAACTGACTCTGGAATGGTACCTATCCCACTTTATCGAAGACAGAGACCAGTTAGACAGTTGGCTTTATGTCCTTCTTCTTATGAGTGCCTACCAGCTCCGCTATCTGGATAAGATTCCAGACCATGCTGTGGTTAATGAAGCAGTGGAACTGGCCAAAGTCCGTAAAAAGGGCAGTGAAAAATTGGTCAATGCCGTCCTTCGTCGTATCCTGCGTGAAGGCTGGCCAGATATTGCCAGTATCAAACGAAAAAACAAACGTGATTCCATTGCCTATTCTCTACCTGTTTGGCTAGTTGCCAAGCTCAAGGAAGAATACGGAGAAGAGCGAGCGCAAGCTATCTTTGAAAGTCTTTTGGTGCGCAACAAGGCCAGCATTCGTGTAACAGATCTAGGACGAAAAGAGGAAATACAAGCCTTGTTGGAGGCTAGTGATTCATCCTTATCTCCTTCTGGTCTGGTTAAGGAGCAAGGGCATTTTGCAGGCCATGATTTGTTTGCAGATGGAGCCATTACCATTCAAGACGAGTCCAGTCAACTGGTTGCTCCGACTCTTGATTTACAAGGTGATGAGCAGGTTCTAGATGCCTGTGCGGCTCCGGGAGGAAAAACGGCCCACATTGCTTCCTATCTTACGACAGGTCAGGTTATTGCTCTGGATTTATATGACCACAAGTTGGACTTAATCCAAGAAAATGCCCAACGTTTGGGGGTCGCAGAACGGGTTCAAACGCAAAAATTGGATGCCAGAAAGGTGCATGAGTTTTTTGGTCAGAATTCCTTTGACAAGATTCTAGTGGATGCTCCTTGTTCAGGAATCGGTCTTCTGCGTCGCAAACCAGATATCAAATACAACAAAGAAACAGCAGATTTCGCGTCCTTACAGGAAATTCAGCTAGAAATATTAGGTAGTGTTTGTCAAACACTACGCAAAGGTGGTATAATAACTTATAGTACCTGTACTATTGTCTCAGAAGAGAATTTTCAAGTCGTACAGGCATTTTTAGAAAGTCATCCTGAATTTGAGCAGGTGAAACTAGAACATGAATGTAAGGATATCATGAAAGATGGCTGTATCCTCATCACCCCTGAATTGTATGGAAGTGATGGATTCTTCATCAGCCAATTTCGCAAGATATCAGATTAGGAAGGAACTAACACATGGAAATTTCATTATTAACAGATGTTGGTCAGAAACGAACAAATAACCAAGACTATGTAAACCACTATGTCAATAGAGCTGGACGTACCATGATTATCCTAGCTGATGGTATGGGAGGTCATCGCGCAGGGAATATCGCTAGTGAGATGGCGGTAACAGACCTAGGTGTAGCTTGGGTGGATACTCAAATCGATACAGTTAATGAAGTACGTGAATGGTTTGCTAACAACCTTGAGATTGAAAATCAAAAGATTAACCAATTGGGACAAGATGAAGCTTATAAAGGAATGGGAACAACCCTTGAGGCTGTTGCTATTATTGGCAATCAGGCTATCTATGCCCACATTGGGGATTCTCGTATCGGTTTGATTCGTGGAGAAGAATACCATCAGTTAACGAGCGACCATTCCTTGGTTAATGAATTGCTCAAGGCAGGTCAATTGACACCTGAAGAAGCAGCTAGCCACCCACAGAAAAATATTATTACCCAGTCAATTGGTCAAAAAGACGAAATTCAGCCTGATTTTGGAATGATTACCCTTGCGACAGGAGATTATCTCCTACTTAATAGCGATGGATTAACCAACATGATTTCAGGCAGTGAGATTTGTGATATTGTAACCAGTGATATTCCTTTGGCAGATAAAACAGCGACGCTCGTGCGTTTTGCTAACAATGCAGGAGGTTTAGACAACATTACGGTTGCCCTTGTTTCTATGAACGAGGAGGACGCAGAATGATCCAAATCGGCAAGATTTTTGCCGGACGCTATCGGATTGTGAAACAGATTGGCCGAGGAGGCATGGCAGATGTCTATTTGGCCAAGGATTTAATTCTAGACGGAGAAGAAGTGGCAGTGAAGGTCTTGAGGACCAACTACCAGACGGACCCGATAGCTGTAGCTCGTTTTCAGCGTGAAGCGAGAGCTATGGCAGATCTAGACCATCCTCATATCGTTCGGATAACAGATATTGGTGAGGAAGACGGTCAACAGTATCTTGCAATGGAGTATGTTGCTGGACTAGACCTTAAACGCTATATCAAGGAACATCACCCTCTTTCTAATGAAGAAGCCGTCCGTATCATGGGACAAATCCTATTGGCTATGCGTTTGGCCCATACCAGAGGAATTGTCCATAGGGACTTGAAACCTCAAAATATCCTCTTGACGCCAGATGGGACTGCCAAGGTTACAGACTTCGGGATTGCAGTAGCCTTTGCTGAGACAAGTCTGACCCAGACCAACTCAATGCTAGGTTCTGTGCATTATTTATCACCAGAGCAGGCGCGTGGTTCTAAAGCGACTGTACAGAGTGATATCTATGCCATGGGGATTATCTTTTATGAGATGTTGACAGGACATATCCCTTATGATGGGGATAGTGCGGTGACCATCGCCCTCCAGCATTTCCAGAAACCATTGCCATCGGTTATAGCTGAGAATCCATCTGTGCCTCAGGCTTTAGAGAATGTTGTCATCAAGGCAACTGCCAAGAAATTGACAGATCGTTATCAGTCAGTTGCAGAGATGTATGTGGACTTGTCTAGTAGTTTGTCTTATAATCGTCGCAATGAGCCTAAATTGGTGTTTAATGATACCACTAAGGCTGACACCAAGACTCTTCCTAAAGTTCCACAAAGTACCTTGACTTCGATTCCTAAGGTGCAAACACAAAGTCCAAAGCCACAGACTGCGAAGCCGAGTCAGCAGACTTCAGAGGACAATTACGCAACCAAGCCTGTTAAGAAACGGAAATTTAGAGTTCGCTATATGATTTTGTTGGCCAGCATTGTATTGGTGGCAGCTTCTCTTATTTGGATACTATCGAGAACTCCTGCAACCATTGCCATTCCAGATGTGACAGGTAAGACAGTGGCGGAAGCCAAGGAAACCCTCAAGAAAGCCAATTTTGAGATTGGCGAGGAGAAATCAGAGGCTAGTGAAAAGGTGGAAGAAGGGCGGATTATCCGTACAGATCCTGACGCTGGAACTGGTCGAAAAGAAGGAACGAAAATCAATTTGGTTGTCTCATCAGGCAAGCAATCTTTCCAATTGAGCAATTATATCGGCCGTAAATCGACCGATGTTATCGCAGAACTCAAGCAGAAGAAGGTACCTGAAAATCTCATCAAGATAGAGGAAGAAGAATCAAGCGAGAGTGAAGAAGGAACAGTTCTTAGACAGAGCCCGTCTGCTGGAACAACTTATGATTTGAGTAAGGCCTCAACAATTACTTTAACTATTGCTAAGAAAGTAACAAGTGTTGTCATGCCAAGTTATATAGGATCTAGTCTCGAATTTACTAAAAATAATCTCGTTCAAATTGTCGGTATTAAAGAAGCCAATATTGAAGTTGTAGAAGTGTCGACAGCTCCCGCTGGAACTGCTGAAGGTACAGTCGTTGAACAGAGTCCAAAAGCAGGTGAAAAGGTTGATTTGACTAAGACGCGTGTCAAGATTTCAATCTACAAACCAAAAACACCGCCGTCAACATCATCATCAGCACCAGCCCAACGTGGAAACCAAGGTTCTACTACAACACCAAGTCAGGGGAACCAACAAGGAAATCAACGAGAGAATGCACCTGCTACTACTCAATCAAGTAGTGAAGGGAACCACGAAAATTCTCGTGATTAAACGAATCTTTGTCATGATTTCATGGCAAAGATTTTTTTTGACTCCAGATTTGTGATAGAATAGAGGGAGTTGATAAAAGGAGGAACGCATGGAAGAATCAAGAGAATTAAATGCCGTCATCGATGTGATTATGTTAGCAGGAACCATTCTCCTTAAAAGTGGTTCAGAGATTCATCGTGTAGAAGATACCATGATTCGTATTGCGCATTCGCAGGGAATTTTGGATTGCAATGTTCTGGCTATGCCTGCCGCAATCTTTTTCTCCATTGAAAATACCAATATTTCGCGAATGAAACGTGTGACTTCCTCTTCTTATAATATTGAAAAAGTCTGCGATGTCAACCAGATTTCTCGTCAGTTGGTAGGGGGAAAGCTGGATTTAGAGACGGCCTTCAAGCAATTGACGGCCTTGCAAGCTCAACCTCTTCCCTATACTAAGTTGCAGGTAACTTTGGCTGCGACCTTTAGCGCCCCTTTCTTTTCAATTATGTTTAGTGGAAATATCTACGATGCACTTGGGGCAGGAGTGGCTACCTTATTTGGTTTTGCATTTTCCCTTTATGTGGAAAAATTTATCCGAATTCCTTTTGTGACGGCCTTTGCTGGAGCCTTTGTATTTGGGATGATTGCCCAGTTTTGGGCTCGCTACACAGGCTTTCCTTCAACGGCAGATTTGATTATAGCTGGCGCGGTCATGCCTTTTGTACCAGGAATTGCCTTGACCAATGCGGTTCGTGATATTATGACCAACCACATAAACTCTGGTATGAGTAAGATGTTTGAATCCCTGCTCATTACCCTTGCTTTAGGGGCAGGAACTTCTGTCGCCTTGGTATTGATGAATTAATATGACACTAACAACCTTTTTATTACAAGCAGTAGCAAGTCTTCTTGCTATCATCACTTTTTTAATCGTACTCAATGTGCAACGTTCTATGCTCTTACCAGGAGGAATTTTGGGCATGGCTGTCTGGCTAATTTATCTTTTGCTCAAGGAACCGACCAATGTTATTGTGGCTACTTTTATTGCAGCCATTATCGGTTCTTGTGTCAGCCAGATTTTAAGTATTCTTTATAAGACACCTGCTGTGGTCTTTATCTTGGCCATCTTAGCACCTCTGGTTCCGGGTTATCTTTCTTATCGAACAACAGCCTTTTTTGTGACGGGAGATTACAGTCACGCCATTGCTAGTGCAACCTTGGTTGTTATGTTGGCTTTGGTGATTTCCATTGGAATGGCTAGCGGAACAGTGATTCTCAGACTTTATTCTCACTTACAAAAACAGCATAATGGTTAGAATAATAAGCGACTTGATTTGGTGAATCAAGTCTTTTTTCTCTCTTTTACTGCTATTTGTGATAAAATAGTATAGAACGATTTTTTACAATGAATGATAAAACAGAGGTAAATATGACAATCGGTATTGATAAGATTGGTTTTGCGACCAGTCAATATGTCTTGAAATTACAAGACTTAGCAGAAGCGAGGGGAATTGACCCTGAAAAATTAAGTAAAGGACTCTTACTCAAGGAATTGAGTATTGCGCCTCTAACTGAGGATATCGTGACCTTGGCGGCCAGTGCTAGTGACTCTATTTTAACTGAGCAAGAGAGACAAGAAATTGACATGGTCATTGTGGCTACCGAGTCAGGAATTGACCAGAGTAAAGCTGCGGCCGTCTTTGTGCATGGTTTGCTGGGCATCCAGCCCTTTGCTCGTAGTTTCGAGATTAAAGAAGCCTGCTATGGAGCGACAGCAGCCCTTCATTATGCCAAATTGCATGTGGAAAATTCTCCAGAGTCCAAGGTCTTGGTCATTGCCAGTGATATTGCCAAATATGGTATTGAAACTCCAGGAGAACCAACTCAGGGTGCTGGCAGTGTGGCCATGTTGATTACACAGAATCCACGCATTATGGCCTTTAATAATGACAATGTAGCTCAGACCCGTGACATCATGGATTTCTGGCGTCCAAATTACTCAACAACTCCTTACGTAAATGGTGTCTATTCTACCCAACAATATTTGGATAGTTTGAAAACGACTTGGCTTGAATACAAAAAACGTTACCAGCTTACCTTAGATGATTTTGCAGCTGTTTGCTTCCACTTGCCTTACCCTAAATTAGCGCTAAAAGGCTTGAAAAAAATTATGGATAAGAGCCTGCCTCAAGAGAAAAAAGACCTCTTGCAAAACCATTTTGACCAGTCTATTCTTTACAGTCAAAAGGTAGGGAATATCTATACAGGTTCCCTCTTTCTTGGACTTTTGTCTCTCTTGGAAAATACAGATAGCCTGAAGGCTGGGGATAAAATTGCCCTTTATAGTTACGGAAGTGGTGCTGTGGCTGAGTTCTTTAGTGGTGAATTGGTTGAAGGTTATGAAGCTTATCTGGATAAAGACCGTTTGAATAAGCTCAACCAACGAACTGCCCTGTCTGTTGTAGACTATGAAAAGGTCTTCTTTGAGGAAGTAGACTTAGATGAAACAAACTCTGCCCAGTTTGCTGGCTATGAAAATCAAGATTTTGCCTTGGTTGAAATTGTTGACCACCAACGCCGTTATAGCAAGGTTGAAAAATAATGAAGATAAGTTGGAATGGATTTTCAAAAAAATCATACCAAGAGCGCCTCGAGCTGTTACAAGCTCAGGCGCTCCTTAGTCCTGAGAGACAAGAGAGTTTGGAGCAGGATGAACAGATGAGTGTGACTGTGGCAGATCAGCTGAGTGAGAATGTAGTGGGAACTTTTTCTCTACCTTATTCGCTGGTTCCAGAGGTTCTCGTTAACGGTCAGGAATACACAGTTCCCTATGTGACGGAAGAGCCCTCTGTGGTTGCTGCGGCCAGCTATGCCAGTAAAATCATCAAGCGGTCAGGTGGCTTTACTGCTCAAGTACATGAGCGCCAGATGATCGGTCAGGTAGCCCTTTATCAAGTTGCTAATCCTGAACAAGCTCAAGAGAAGATTACTAGTAAGAAAGAGGAACTCTTAGAACTTGCCAATCAAGCCTATCCTTCTATCGTTAAACGCGGGGGTGGGGCGCGTGATTTGCATGTCGAGCAGATAAAAGGCGAAACAGACTTTCTCATTGTGTATCTCCATGTCGATACCCAGGAAGCCATGGGTGCTAATATGCTCAACACCATGCTGGAGGCCTTGAAACCAGTCTTAGAAGAACTCAGTCAGGGACAAAGTCTTATGGGAATCCTGTCTAATTACGCGACTGATTCTCTGGTGACGGCAAGCTGTCGCATCGCCTTTCGCTACTTGAGCCGCCAAAAGGATCAAGGACGAGAAATTGCGGAGAAAATGGCTTTGGCTAGCCAATTGGCGCAAGCTGATCCTTATAGAGCAGCTACCCACAATAAAGGGATTTTTAATGGTATTGATGCCATTTTGATTGCCACTGGTAATGACTGGCGTGCTATTGAAGCAGGGGCTCATGTCTTTGCCAGTCGAGATGGACGCTATCAAGGTCTTAGTCAATGGAAGCTGGACCTTGAAAGAGAAGAATTGGTCGGTGAGATGACCCTGCCCATGCCTGTGGCGACCAAGGGTGGCTCTATTGGTCTCAACCCTCGTGTAGCTCTCAGTCATGAACTGCTGGGAAATCCATCTGCTAAAGAATTAGCCCAGATTATAGTGTCTATCGGTCTTGCCCAAAACTTTGCGGCTCTCAAAGCCTTGGTGAGCACAGGGATTCAGCAAGGGCACATGAAATTGCAGGCCAAATCCTTGGCTCTCCTAGCAGGTGCCTGTGAGTCTGAAGTCGTTTCCCTAGTCGAGCTCCTCATCGCAGATAAAACCTTTAACCTAGAGACAGCCCAGCGTTATCTTGAAAACTTAAGATCATAAAAAACTCAGACGAATTTGTCTGAGTTTTCTTGTACTTAAATACTTTTTCCTGGTAATAGTGTAACTGGTAAGAAGTAACCAGTTGTTGCGACTTCCTTGCCTTCAATCTTTTGCAAGAGAAGATCAACAGTGAGGCAGGCAATCTCTTCCAAAGGTTGCTTGATGGTCGCGAGTTGAGGATAGTAATTCTCGATAAAGTAAGTCCCATCATAACCGATGACCTTGAGTTCTTCTGGGACAGAAATGCCCAGCTCCTGAGCGATTTTAATGACCAGAATAGCGGTCAAGTCATCCGAAGTAAAAATGGCATCTGGTTTTTGTCGAGTTAAGATATTCTTGATTTCCATTTCTTTTCTGACAGGAGAAAAGTCACTGGAAACATTGATAATAGGTGCTTTCGGGAGAACAGAGGCAAAGCCAGCGTGGCGTAGCCCAGTTGGCGAATTGGAATTGTCATTCCCCGTAATCATGATGATAGACTGGGCACCTGTCTTAACCAAGGTCTGGGCAGCAAGAACCCCACCAGCATAGTTGTCAGAGGAGACGACAGGAATATCTGGTGACAGATTTCGGTCAAAGGAAATAATTGGTGCCGTCACGCGATTGTAGTCTTCGATTCCCAGGTTGTGACTACCAGAAATGATGCCGTCCACCTGATTGGCTTCTAACATTTCGATGTATTCGCGTTCCTTTTCAGAATCGTGCTCACTGTTGCAGATGATGGTCTTATAACCATTTTTGAAGAATTGGTGTTCCAATTTATCAATCAATTCTGCATAGAAAACATTGGAAATATTGGGGAAAATCAAGCCGATTAACTTAGCTGATTTTCCTTGTAGACTGCGAGCCAGGTTGTTGGGTTTATAGCCCAATTCTCGCATAGCTTCATTGACCTTTTGAATGGTTTTTTCAGATAGATAGCCTTTTTTATTGATAACCCGAGAAACGGTAGTAGGGCTGACGCCTGCAAGTTTGGCGACATCAGTTAGTTTTGCGACCATAATCTAATTCATAGTAAGTTCCAGTTGGGTTTCCAGATTTAATTAGGATCCCATTTTGGTCCGCATGTGGGAAGACACGACCAGAAAATACTTTTTCTCCTTTATTGATGAAAATTTCAAAGACAGAATTATCGATGAAGATTGTAGCAGTAGTAGCCTGATTCTCGATTGGGCAAGAACGAATAGTTCCAAATTCTTGGGCATACTGTTCACCAGCCTGGCTACGATCTACTGTCACTTGACCATTTACAAGGTCAAAGTTGATGGAAAGTCCCTTGCCTTCTTTATCAGCAAGTAAGACAATCTCGCTCTGGCTATTAGCTTCCAAATTAAGTTCAAGTTCGTAAGTGTTCTTGGTTTGAGCACGGTTTGAGAAGGCTTCTTCAGAAGCACGAAGGTCCTTGATCGCTGCAACTGGGTATTGGTAGAGTTTGCCATCTTTGATAGTTAGTTCTTTGACCAAAGAGAAGGTTCCTTGGTGGTCAAAACGGTCAGATGGGTAAGAAACATCTGGCAAACCAAGCCAGCTAACTGCTAGAGCACGTCCGTCAGGAGAGTTGAAGGCTTGGGTTGCATAGGCTTCAAAACCATAATCCATGTTTTGGAGTTGAGACACATCTACCATTTTGGCATTTTCAGGGTCAAAGGAATCCCCAATCTTATACATATTTGGATAGATATTGTCGTAGTCTAGAACATTTTTATCCAATCCTTGTGGGCAGTAGAGAAGGACAGGTTGCTCTCCTACAAAGACCATATTTGGGCATTCCATCATGTAGGCAGTGCGGTCGTTAGCAAAGTCAAGGTCGCCAACAGCTTGCCAGTTTGTGTAGTCATTGTCAATAGCTTTGTAGAGACGGACGAAGCCTTTTTTCTCCAAGTCCTGTCCACCGACGATGGCATAATATTGCCCCTTGAAGTTAAAAATTTGCGGATCGCGGAAGTGGTCTGTAGAGTCTGCTGGCTGGTCGATCAAGATCTTGTCAATCTTCGTAATATTGCCATCCTTATCCATCAAAGCCCCAATCTGGTATGGGTGACGAATCCAGTTTTCATCGCGGACATTTCCTGTATAGAATAGGAACAAGTTATCGCCAAACTGCATAGCAGAACCAGAGTAGGCACCGTGGCTATCTAATGGAGTATCTGGTAAAACTTTGATTCCAGTTTCTTTAAAGTGAATCAAATCATCACTTTCTAGCTGTGCCCAAGATTTCAAACCGTGGGCTGCACCAAAAGGAAAATTCTGGTAAAAGAGGATCCACTTGCCATCAAAGTAAGAGAAGCCATTTGGGTCGTTGAGAAGCCCTGTTTTTGGCTCAACATGGTAATGAGTATGCCATGGAGATTGTGCTATATTTTTCTTTATATTTTGAATTTCTTCTTGCGTCCAATCTTCATAGGGTCTATAACGACGCTCAGTTGTCCATTCCATTTATTTTATTCCTCCAAAAATCTTATTACTTTTAATAGTAACCGTTTTCGGAAAAAAAAGCAAGCCTTTTATGTTAAAAAAGAGAAAAAACTGTCAAACGTTTATCATAAAATAAATGCAGGAAATCAATTAAATTTTCAGGAAAATATGAAAGATAATGAAATAAAAATCTTTTCAACTAAGATTTTAAATTTATTTTTTCAAGAAATACCTGATAAAACAATCAAAAACAATCAATCTAAAGCGTGCCCATCAAGTGGATAGATTATTTTTTCTGCAAAACGCTTGACATATTTCTAAAACATGATAAAATAATAGTCGTAAGGGCGAATAAAATCGCTTTCAAATAAGAACAAAATTTTATATAAGGAGATTTTTGCTATGGATTATAGTAAAGTTGCTGCCGAGGTCATTGAGGCTGTCGGTAAGGATAATCTTGTAGCTGCAGCCCACTGTGCAACTCGTCTTCGTTTGGTATTGAAAGACGAATCAAAAGTGAATCAAGCAGCTCTAGATAATAATGCGGATGTCAAGGGAACTTTTAGCACTAACGGACAATATCAAATTATCATTGGTCCTGGAGATGTTAACTTTGTGTATGCGGAAATCATCAAGAAAACTGGTTTGAAAGAAGTTTCGACAGATGATTTGAAAGAGATTGCTAATAAAGACAAAAAGTTCAATCCATTGATGGACTTAATTAAACTTTTGTCAGACATCTTTGTTCCTATTATCCCTGCCTTAGTTGCAGGTGGTCTCTTGATGGCTTTACGTAACTTCTTGACATCACCAGACTTGTTTGGACCTCAATCAATTGAAGATATGTATCCTGCAATCAAAGGCTTCTCAGCTATGATTCAATTGATGTCTGCTGCTCCATTTATGTTCCTCCCTGTTTTGGTTGGTATTTCAGCAGCCAAGCGCTTTGGAGCAAACCAATTCCTTGGTGCGGCAATCGGTATGATTATGACCACTCCAGATTTAGGTGGTAAAGAAGCCTTCTGGGACATCTTAGGTTTCCATGTTACACAAACAAACTATGCTTATCAAGTTATTCCAGTCCTTGTTGCAGTCTGGTTGTTAGCAAATTTGGAAAAATTCTTCCACAAGAAATTGCCATCTGCAGTTGACTTCACTTTCACACCGCTTTTATCAGTGATGATTACAGGATTCCTTACCTTTACAGTTATCGGTCCTGTTATGTTGGTTGTGTCTGATGCGATTACAAATGCGATTGTATGGTTGTACAACACAACAGGTGCCTTTGGTATGGGGCTATTTGGTGGAACATATTCGCTAATCGTTATGACAGGTCTTCACCAATCATTCCCAGCAATCGAAACACAATTGTTGTCTGCTTACAATAATAACGGTACTGGATTTGGAGACTACATCTTTGTTGTTGCTTCAATGGCAAACGTAGCACAAGGTGCGGCTACTCTTGCAATCTACTTCTTGACAAAAAATGCTAAAACAAAAGGATTGTCAAGTTCGGCTGCTGTTTCTGCCTTCCTTGGTATTACAGAACCTGCTCTCTTTGGGGTAAACTTGAAATACAAATTCCCATTCTTCTGCGCCCTTGCTGGTTCAGCAATTGGTGCCTTCGTAGCAGGTTTAACTCACGTTATTGCAGTTTCATTGGGAGCGGCTGGATTTATTGGATTCCTTTCTATTAAGGCTGGTTCAATCCCTATGTATATAGTTGCGGAAATCATGTCCTTTGTTGCCGCCTTTGCTTTCACTTATTTCTACGGTAAAACAAAAGCAGCTAGTGTCTTTGCTGATGAAGCTGCCACAGCAACCGCAGAAACAGTTACTGAACCTACAGTAGAAGCACCAGTAGTGGAAGAGACTGATACTCTTCAAAATGAAACACTTGTAACTCCTATCGTCGGTGATGTTGTCGCTCTTGCTGATGTCAATGACCCAGTCTTCTCAAGTGGAGCTATGGGACAAGGTATCGCTGTGAAACCAAGTCAAGGTGTGGTTTATGCACCAGCTGATGCTGAAGTTTCAATCGCCTTTCCAACAGGACACGCTTTTGGTTTGAAAACAACTGATGGTGCTGAAGTTTTGATCCACGTTGGTATTGACACTGTGTCTATGAACGGTGAAGGTTTTGAAGCAAAAGTTGCTCAAGGTGATAAGGTGAAAGCTGGCGATATTCTTGGAACATTTGACTCAAACAAAATCGCTGCAGCTGGACTTGATGATACAACAATGGTTATCGTTACAAATACAGCTGACTACGCTTCAGTAGCTCCAGTCGCAACAGGTTCAGTTGCGAAGGGGGATGCTGTGATCGAAGTGAAAATCTAATCAATCCTCTCTAATGTGAAAACGAACAAATGACATGTTTGTTCGTTTTTGCTTGAATGGTAAGATTTACAGAGGAAAATCTAAAAAATAGAGAAATTTAGACTTTCGAAATATGCTATAATAAAGAAAATAAAAACAAGAGGTTTATCATGACAAAATTATATGGAAGCTTGGAAGCGGGCGGTACAAAGTTTGTCTGTGCTGTCGGTGATGAAAACTTTAACGTTGTAGAAAAAACACAATTTCCAACAACAACTCCAATCGAAACAATCGATAAAACCATTGAGTTCTTCTCGAAATTCGATAATCTTGCTGGTCTTGCAGTTGGTTCATTTGGTCCGATTGATATTGATAAAAACTCAAAAACTTATGGCTTTATCACAACGACTCCAAAACCAAACTGGGCAAATGTGGACTTGCTTGGTGCCCTTCGTCGCGCCCTAAACGTGCCAATGTACTTCACAACAGACGTAAACAGCTCTGCTTATGGTGAAGTGGTTGCCCGTAACAATGCTGGTGCTCGTATTGAAAACTTGGTTTACTACACAATCGGTACAGGTATCGGTGCAGGTGTTATCCAACGTGGTGAGTTTATCGGTGGTGTGGGTCACCCTGAAATGGGTCATTATTATGTTGCTAGACACCCAATGGATATTGAAAAAGAGTTTAAGGGTGTTTGTCCTTTCCATAAGGGATGTCTGGAAGGCTATGCAGCTGGTCCAAGTTTGGAAGCTCGTACAGGTGTTCGTGGGGAAAACATTGAACTCAACAACCCTGTTTGGGATGTTCAAGCCTACTATATCGCTCAAGCTGCGGTCAATGCGACAGTGACTTTCCGACCAGACGTGATTGTCTTTGGTGGAGGGGTCATGGCTCAACAACATATGCTGGACCGTGTCCGTGAGAAATTTACATCTCTTCTCAATGGTTACCTACCAGTACCAGATGTGCGTGAATACATCGTAACTCCAGCAGTCGCAGGAAATGGTTCTGCTACTCTTGGGAACTTTGTTCTTGCAAAAGAAGTTTCAAAATAAAGCACAAAATCCGCTTGGAAAACCAAACGGATTTTTTACATGTCAAAGCATTTGCCAGAAAAAGTCAATAATATAGGTCAGACCGTAGGTATAAACCACGAGGGTAAAGGGCTTGGTCAGAATGATGATGGTCATATAGCGCTTGAAGCTCATCTTGGTCAGGGCAGCCAGCATACAGAGAAAGTCAGCTGGACTAATGGGCCAAATCATCATAAAGATAAAGAAACGGTCAAAACGATTGCCCTTATCCAACCAGCCGATATACTTGTCATAGGTACGCTTGCTGACGACAGACTGGACAAAGGCAGCTCCGTAGAGGCGCACCAGATAAAAGATAATGGCACAGCCAATCACGATGCCGATATAGTTGTAGATTGTCCCGATGATGTGACCGTAGATAAAGACACCAGCCACCGAGGTCAAGGCTCCTGGAATGATAGGGACGACAGTCTGTAAAATCTGTAAAAAGATAAAGAGAGGTGGACCCCAGATACCTGCCTGCTGGATAAAGGCAGAGAGGGTTTCCTTAGACTGTAAAACCCCAGCCTGATAAGCCCAAATACAGAAAATCAAACTCCCAACCCCACCGACAATCGATGAAATATTGATAACTTGCTGCAGAAGGGGAGAAACAGCTTTCATTTGTTTATCCTGTGACATGTAAACTCCTCATAGATAGTATAACTCTACTATACCATATTTTGGAGGAGAAAGGGGGGAATGAGTGTTTTTGCTATGGGAAGAGTGATGGATTTTGAGCCTAAACATGCTATAATAAAGGGAGCAGATAAGTAGCAAAGGAGAGAGTATGATGCAGGTAAAACCAGAACTGGAGATAGAAAAACAACTGATCAACCAACTGGTGACTGGGGAAAGTCAATGGACTTACAGAGATGACCTTAAAACAGAAGAGCAATTATGGGAAAACTTCTTTGAAAAGCTAGCCCAGAACAATGTGGCTCTATTGGCAGATCATCCCCTGACAGAACAGGAAAAACGCCAGATAAAGAATCAACTGAACTTTGTTAGCTACTATGATGCGGCCAAGTGGTTGGTCGGCGAAAATGGCATTGCCAAGGTTGAGGTTCAGAGAGAAGATGCTAGTTTGGGGACTATTCGTTTATCTGTCATTTGGCGAGACAATATCGCAGCTGGTAAGTCTAGTTATGAGGTTGTCAACCAAGTCGAGAGAGATAAGATAAATCCTCAGGATCAAGATCGCAGGCTAGATGTGACTCTCTTGATCAATGGCCTTCCTATGATTCAAATTGAGCTTAAAAGTCCCCGAGTTGCTTTTTTAGATGCCTTTCATCAAATCAAGAAGTATGATAGAGAAGGAAAGTTCCGTGGCATCTACTCTAGCTTACAGATGTTTGTTGTGACCAATAAGGTAGATACTCGCTATATTGCTGCAGCTAGGGAAAATAAACTCAACAAGCAATTTCTAACCAAGTGGGTGGATAAGGACAACCAACCTATAACGAGCTTGACCAGTTTTGCCCACGAAGTCCTTTCCATCCCTCGTGCCCACCAGATGGTCATGCAGTATTCTGTCCTTGATGATAGTAAGAAGGCTCTCATCCTCCTGCGTCCCTACCAGATCCATGCTATTGAGGCTGTTCAGGAAGCCTCTCGCCAGCAAGCATCAGGCTATGTTTGGCATACGACAGGTTCAGGGAAGACTTTGACCTCCTATAAGGTAGCTCGGAATCTCCTCCAAATTCCATCCATCCAAAAGACGATTTTTGTCGTTGACCGTAGGGACTTGGATCAACAGACCACTTCATCTTTTCTCTCCTATGCGACCAATGATGTCATTGATATTGATGAGACGGATAATACCCATGATTTGGTCAAGCGACTAGGAAGCAATGATAAGCGTGTGGTGGTAACGACCATCCAGAAAATTACCACCATGATGCGTAAGTTTGAACAAGGTCTTTACCAAAGAGATGCGGACAAAATCAAGGGTCTCCGAGTGGCCTTTGTCGTGGATGAATGCCACCGTGCCGTAACACCTCAAACACAAAAAGACATTAAGGCCTTTTTCCCACAGTCTCTCTGGTATGGTTTTACAGGCACACCTATCTTTAAGGAAAATAAACGCCAGCAAGTCGGCGATCTAGCCCAAACCACCCAGCAACAGTACGGTGACCGTCTCCATGAGTATACAGTCAAGGAAGCCATCCATGACGGAGCAGTTTTAGGCTTTAAGGTGGATTATCGCAATACCCTCATCACGGATAAATCCGAAAATGACATACCAGATATTGTCTATGAGAATGAGGAGCATATGCTGGAAGTCTTGGATGCCATTATCAATAAATCCCGTCAACAACTAGGCTTCCAAAAGGGAGTAGGTAAGACCTACAATGCCATCCTGACTGTCAAGTCAATCCCTCAAGCCCAAGCCTACTATGACCTCCTCAAACGAGTCAAGGCTGGGGAGACGAGAGTCAAGGTATCGGAGAGGGTCAAGCAGGTCCTTCCAGACTTTCCAAAGGCGACCATCACCTACTCTATTACGGAGAATGAAGAAGAGTCAAGAGCCAATCAAGACCACATGAAGCAAGTCTTAGAGGACTACAACCAAGAGTTTGATACCCATTTTACCATGGCGGATCTTCGTGGCTTTAATACGGATGTCAATAACCGCCTAGCTCGAAAGCAGGACAAATACCTCTATCGCAATGAACAGTTGGACTTGGTTATCGTGGTCAATCGTCTCTTAACAGGATTTGATGCCCCTTGTCTGTCAACTCTTTTTATTGACCGCAAGCCTATGCAACCGCAGGACTTGATTCAGGCCTTTAGCAGAACCAATCGGATCTTTGACTCTAGTAAGACCTACGGTCATATCATCACCTTCCAAAAGCCCCTAGCCTTTAAGGAAGCAGTGGATAATGCTCTTAAACTCTACTCAAATGGTGGAGAAAACGAGGTCCTAGCCCCAAGCTGGGAAGAGGAAAAGAGAAACTTTTTGCGGAGTTGCAGTGATTTTAAAAACCTTGCCACTGATGACTATGTGAATGGTCTAGATTTCGAGCAAGTCTCTACGCCTGAGTTGAGGAAACTAGCTAAAACCTATCAAGCCCTTGATAAATACCTGGCCTCTATCCGAGTGTACAAAGAGTATGATGAGGAAGAAATTTACAGTCAGACAGGACTTGATGGAGAAAAGTTGGAAAGGTATCTGGGTCTTTATCGAAATGTCCTTGCTGAATTAAAAAGCCGAGTAGAGGATGATGACGACGGTGAACCACTTGATATCCACTATGAACTGGAGTCTATCCAAGTGGATGAGATCAACTATGCCTATATCTTGATATTGATCCAAAGCCTGATTGAACAAGGTCAAAGTCAAGAAAAGAACCTAAGCGCTCAAGATAGGGGAGCCGTGGATAACTATATTCAGAGTCTTGAGAAGACCAATCCAAATCTTGCCCAGATCATCACTGAACTGTGGAGAGAGGTACAAGAACATCCAGAAAGCTATCGTGGTCAGTCTATCGCAAATATCTTGGATCAGATGATAGAGGCTGTCATCCAGCAACATATCCAAGTCTTTAGTAAGCGCTGGTATGTCGGAGAGGATGAACTCCGTTACTATGTCGAACATTACCGTAAGGGAGCTAAAAAACAACTAGGAGAAAGCCAGCTGACTAAGAGCCAGCGCTATCAGGACTATAAGCTAGAGGTGGCGGATGCCCTTAATCCTCTCCTCTATAAAAAACAAATCAAGGAAGCCTATACCCAGCTGATCGAAGAAGTGATTGAGCCGCTTAGGGTTGGAAGGTAATTAAGTGTAATTAAAATTTAAAGGAGAGTAAAATGACTGCTGAAATCGCTATTTTAAATAAGAGTGGAATTGTTTTGGCTGCAGATAGTGCTGTGACTATTTCAAATAATTTAGGTAATGCTAAAGCATACAATGCAGCAAATAAATTATTTTCTTGTGGGGGGAATAAAAATATTGCATTTATGATTTACGGGAATGCAGAGTATATGGAAATTCCCTGGGAAATTATTTTTAAAGAGTTTAGGAGTGAAACACAAATAATTGACTTTAGGGATTTAGAAGAATGTGCTACAAGTTTTTTTGCATTTTTAAAAAAAGAGCAATTTAATGATTGTCATATTTCTAAAAATATAATTATAAGTACTTTTTATAGAACGTTAAATTATATTACAAATGTAGCATCTGATTTTATTAATGAGGAGCAAGCTAAGAGTAATAATCATGAAATTGAAGATGAAAAAATAATAGAAATATTAAAAAATGTAATTTTACTTGTTAGAAAAAATAATATTGATAGAAAAGGAATAGATTTTGAGATAACAGTAGAAGATTTTATATCAGAGTTTTTTGATTTTATAGATAAGGATTTAAAAAATTTTTTCAAACTTGACATAAGTGAAATTTTCAATGATTTAGTTACATTATTATACGAATTGGTGATTTATAAAAATTCATTTGATAATTCTTCTGGAATAGTATTTGCTGGATATGGAAGTAACGATCTATTTCCATCGTTGTATTCTTATGAAGTTGATTATTCTTTTAATGGAAAACTGAAGTACACATCACAAGAAAAAGTAAATATTACTGTAAATGGTTGCAGTGCTTCAATAACACCTTTTGCTCAGTCTGACATGGTTTTAACGATTTTAAAAGGTATGGATCCATCCATTGAAAGTGAAATTATTGATAAGATTTCAGCATCTGAATTGACGGATAATCAAAAGGATGATATCATAGAAAGTGTAGCAAATTTTCAAAAAGAAAATTTTATAGATCCAATATTAAATATTGTTAGTATGCTGTCGGTTTCAGAGTTGGCAAATATGGCAGAAACACTAGTTAATTTAACATCCTTTAAACGTCATATTACGGACTCTTTAGAAACGGTAGGTGGTCCAGTTGATGTTTTAGTTATAACCAGGGGTGATGGACCTATATGGATAAATCGAAAAGAATATTTTGACTTGCAAAAAAATATAGATTATCAATTGAGGAAGAGAGATATTCGTGATGGTAGGAATTAGTTCTTTTAATATAAAAACAAATGATATATCTGAAAAAAGTTCTAGGATATCTATGGTTAATAGAAAGTCTAATAGTACAATTGAGGATACATATTCTGAATCTAAGTTTCTTCGGAATGAATTAAGCATACTGGATTTTAAAAAATATATGATTAAAAATGAAAATAAAAAATAATGTACTTTCTTCTTATAGTATAATATAGGGATTTGGATTAATAAAAGATATGCACCAACATTAATTTGTGGTGCTTTTAGTTTAGTTAGAGGGAGTGTAGTGATATTGAAAAAAGGTAGGTATAGATATAATGGGTTCTATGAAAATTGGAAATCAGTTAAACTAGGTAATTTTGTAGATGTCAATCCTAAATCATTTCTACCTAGGAAGTTTAAGTATGTAGATTTAGAATCAGTTGTTGGGACGAAGTTAATCTCCTTTAGAGAGGAAATTAGAGAAAGTGCACCATCACGTGCTCAACGTGTTGCACAAAAAGGAGATGTTTTTTTTCAAACTGTTCGACCATACCAAAAGAATAACTATTTATTTGATTTAAATGAAGATAATTATGTTTTTTCTACTGGATATGCTCAATTACGTCCAAAAGTTGATAGTGCTTTTCTTCTTGCTAGATTACAAGAAGAAGGTTTTGTAAATAAGGTAATAGAAAGGTGTACAGGTACTAGTTATCCAGCAATCAATTCGAAAGATTTATCAAGAATTTCTATCACAATTCCGGAGCATTTTGAAGAACAATCCGCCATCGGTACTCTTTTCCGTACCCTCGACGATCTTCTTGCAAGCTACAAGGATAATCTCACCAACTACCAATCTCTCAAGGCGACCATGCTCTCCAAGATGTTTCCAAAAGCTGGACAGACAGTTCCAGAGATTCGTTTAGATGGATTTGAAGGTGAATGGGAACTAATCAAGTTAGGCGAAGTTTGTGATTTAATTACAAAGGGAACAACGGCAAAATCTCAATCAGAACAAGGAAAGGTAAATTTTATCAAAGTTGAAAACTTGAAAGATAACGAAATCTATTCTGTTGTTAAGATTTCAGAGGAAGAACATTTGGGAAGTTTGAAGAGATCTATTTTGTTTGAAGGAGATATATTATTTTCGATTGCGGGTACTCTTGGTAGAACTGCAATCGTGAGAAATAATGTTCTTCCGGCTAATACAAATCAAGCTCTTGCAATTATTAGAGGATATAAATTAGATGCTTATTTTTTATTAGTAGTATTATCTGGAGAAGTTGTGAAAGATTATATACGAAAAAATCCAACAGTAGGTGCACAGCCAAATTTGTCCTTAGAACAAGTTTCATCTTTGAAAATACAAGCTCCTTCCATTGAAGAACAACGCGCTATCGGCCTCTATTTCTCTAACCTCGATAACCTCATCAACTCTTACCAAGAAAAAATTTCTCAGCTTGAGACTTTGAAAAAGAAACTTTTGCAGGATATGTTTATATAGGAGATTAATTTTGGGTAATGAAGAATTATTAAACACAGTAAATTCACTAACTAATACTTATTATGCTGCTCTAGGTTTTGTTGCGACTGTAATATTAGGAATTCTGGCATTTGTATTTTGGGATAGAGTAAATTTTAAAAAATCTCTTGAAAAAGAATTTAAAACTATTTTAAAAGAAGAACTTAAGAATCAAAAGTTTGAAATAGATTATTACTATTTGAAGTATTTGCCATTCATTAAAAAATTAGAAACACGCTATAAGGGTATGGGGATTAAAAAAGGTGGAATGATACGACCTTTTCTGAAATATTGTGATGAACCATTGAATGAGATGATAGCCTTGTATAATCGTTGTGTAAATACGTCTTTTCAACCATTTTTCGAAAGTTATTCAAGATATTATTACGATATCTGTTACAATATAATAGAAGACACAAGAGAATTTGCAACTTATAGATTAGATACGTTAACAGAAATGGAGCTAAACGCTATAGTAAAAGTGAATAAGTATATACCACAATTGAATTATATATTTACAAAATATGATTATTTAGAGTTTAAAGCAATTGTATTGGATAAAACTAATTAAACTATTTTTATGTATTGTTGAAACGATTAAGGATAGAAAGAAACATTATGGAAACAACACAAACGTCCCAGTCGCTCTACCAAGCCCTGTGGAACTCAGCGGATGTTCTCCGCTCTAAGATGGATGCCAACGACTATAAGTCCTATCTCTTGGGGATGGTCTTTTATAAGTACCTGTCAGATAAGATGCTCTTTTTCGTGTCGGAGACTATGGAGGAGGGGAGTGAGAGTCTAGAGGCTGCCCTTGAGGTCTATCGTAACTACTATGAGGATGCGGACACCCACGAGGATCTTCTTGCAGTCATGAAGGACGAACTCAACTATAGTATCAAGCCTGAGTTGACCTTTACGGCTCTGGTAGCACGTGTTAATGAGGGGACTTTCCAGTTGGAAGACTTGGCTCAGGGTTTTCGTGATATCGAGCAGAGTGACGAACTTTATGAAAACCTCTTTGAAGATATTGACCTCTATTCCAAAAAGCTAGGGGCGACTCCGCAAAAGCAAAACCAAACGGTGGCGGCGGTCATGAAAGAGTTGGCTGTGCTAGATGTGGCTGGTCATGCTGGTGATATGCTGGGAGATGCTTATGAGTATCTGATTGGTCAGTTTGCGACTGACTCGGGTAAGAAGGCTGGTGAGTTCTATACACCTCAGCCTGTTGCCAAACTCATGACTCAGATTGCCTTTTTGGGTCGTGAGGATCAGCTAGGCTTTACCATCTATGATGCGACTATGGGGTCTGGCTCTCTCTTGCTCAATGCCAAGAAATACTCTCATAAACCGCAGACAGTGGCCTACTTTGGGCAGGAGCTCAATACTTCGACTTATAACTTGGCTCGGATGAACATGATTCTACACGGTGTTCCTGTTGAAAATCAATTTCTCCACAATGCCGATACACTAGATGAAGACTGGCCGACTCAAGAGCCGACTAACTTTGACGGTGTTCTCATGAACCCACCCTACTCTGCTAAGTGGTCAGCAAGCTCTGGCTTTATGGCGGATCCTCGTTTCTCTCCATTTGGGAAACTAGCACCCCAGTCCAAGGCTGACTTTGCCTTTCTTTTGCATGGTTACTACCATCTCAAGCAGGATAATGGAGTTATGGCTATCGTCCTTCCCCACGGTGTTCTTTTCCGTGGAAATGCGGAAGGAACTATTCGTAAGGCCTTGTTAGAAGAAGGAGCCATTGACACGGTTATCGGTCTTCCAGCCAATATCTTCTTTAATACCAGCATTCCGACCACGGTTATCATTCTCAAAAAGAACCGTACCAATCGTGATGTCTACTTTATCGATGCTTCTAAGGAGTTTGATAAGGGGAAAAACCAGAATATCATGACGGATACTCATATCGAGAAGATTCTGGAAGCATACAAGTCACGTGAAGAGATTGACAAGTTTGCCCATCTAGCAAGCTATGAAGAAATTGTCGAAAATGACTATAACCTCAATATCCCTCGTTACGTAGATACCTTTGAGGAAGAAGAAGTCGAACCCCTGACAGATATCGTTGGCAAGATTAACAAGACAAATGAAGAAATCCAAAACCAAACCGCTTCCCTACTCGAAATGCTCGGTCAACTACACGGAACCACACCAGAAGCCGATGCTGAGCTTAAAGAGTTTTTGAAAGAGTTTAAAGGGTGATGAGAGTAATTGATTCGCTCATATTTAAGATAAAACTTTATCTAGGCTGATATAGTTGTATTTTCTAACATTAGCGAGGAGGGGCTTTCTTCAAGCTCGATAGAACGGAGAACTGTGAACTTGTATAACGAGCTTAAAGATTTAATATGGTAGAATAGAGTGTATAGATTTTACTTGAAGCTTTGTTTAGAAAGGAAAACCATGACACCGACCTATGAAATTGATAATCCCAGCCTCTCTTATCAGACCAAATTAGACCTATGGGAAACGGGATTTGGTTTACAAAAGGTAGATGATTTAGAGCCGTCGTCGTATATGAGAGAGCTAGCAGAGCAAAATTCTCAAGGAAAGTTGACTTATCAAGAAGTTTATGATCAAGTAACGGCTTATCACCAAGAGACGGATGATAGCACAAGAGAAGCAGACCTTGTTGCTATGAGAATTGTGGAACTCTTGTCCTCTAATGCCTTTAAATTTGCTCCAACAACATTGAAAGTGATTCATAGAGAGCTTTTCTTTGGTCTCCTGCCACAAGGCATTCCCTTGGGAGAATACCGCTCTTATAACATTACAAAAAGTGAGGCTGTTTTAAACGGAGACAGTGTCATATATGATGATTTTCGCACGGTAGCAGATAGTTTGACCTATGATTTTCAGCAGGAAAGTCAATTTGACTATCGAGGAAAATCTGATATTGAAGTAGTGCAACATATTAAGACTTTTATTTCAGGTATTTGGCAAATTCATCCTTTTGGAGAAGGAAATACTCGAACCATAACAGTATTTTTGATTAAGTATCTTAGAACTATGGGATTTCAGGTAGACAACAAACCCTTCCAAGAAAATGCAAAGTATTTTCGAGATGCTCTTGTTCTTGATAATGCAAAGTTATTCCAGAAAAAAACAGAATATCTGGAACGATTTTTTGAAAATCTCTTATTAGCTGGGCAACATGATTTAGAAATAGACTAAAGAGATGAATGGTTTATTGTACATTTTGAGTTAGAAATTATTCCACCTTTTGAAGATGGGAATGGTCGTATGGGGTGAGTTGGTTAGAGTCTTATCTTGAAGAGCATTATCAGATAACAAATGCAGTGGTACAAGAATTGACAGGATTGAGTGCAGCAACCATTTGTCGTTATCTCCAACTATCTGTAAACCAAGGTTTATTAGAAAAATCAGGAAGTACAAAAAACACTATTTATTCGCTCATATTCCGCTCATTTTTAAGATACAACTTTGTTTCCATATTTCCGGGGAACTAGTAGAAAGTAAGGAGAAATATGGAAACTAACAACCAACGTGCACTTTGCCAGCAACTCTGGGCTCAAAACAAATACCTCGTTTTGAGTCATTCTAGCAATATTTACAATGAGATTCGTCAGTATCTCAAGAATGAAGAGGTGGAGGTGAGTCAGGTTCAGGAGATGATTGACCGTGCCTGCCAGATTCCAGAACACAGGGGTCAGGTTTGCAATGCCTTTCAGCATATTTGGGGATATTTCAAGAAGAAAGCAACGGAGACTGAACGCAAGGATTTTATGTTTTTACTGGAGCGTTATCACTCTGGTCATGCCACCAAAGAAGAGTTAATTGCTAAGACGAGAGATTTGCTTGAATGTTACCCAAATGCTTATCTGCAACATTCTACCTTGTTGAAAGGAGACTCCCATGAGACTTTGGCATGAGGCTTTGATTTCACAGCTTCCTCGTCCCCAACTCTTGGGGCAACATCGAGAATGTTGCGCCCTGCGTGGCAATGGCTGGGGCAGAAAGCATGCAACGGTGGACTATGTCTTTACCCACTCGCCCTATCGACTCTATGCCTATCATGACTTGATCATGGAGGAGATGGCTAGCCGTGGCTACAATGTCAGTCCAGAGTGGTTGGATAAAAACTATCGTGGTAAGACCTGCCCTTCTTATGAAGATTTACCTGAGGAGACTTTGACGAGCCCTATTTACAAGGAGCACGATGCTACCTACTATGAGGAGTGTCTGGCAAATCTCCGAGAGAAGGGGATTGAGCTGGAGTAAACGTAAGGATTGCCTTCAATTTATAACTCTTCTCGTAATTTTTTCGAATAATAAAGATGAGACCTTTAGAGTTTTTCTAAGGTCTTCTTTTTATGAGTGTCCAGATGTACTTTTAATAACTTTTGAGTTATAATATTAAAAAAGCCAAGCGTGAACTAAAGGACTTAAAAGAAAGAGGGTTAAGTGATGAAGAATAGTGCTATTGGGAGTAACTGGAAGGATGTCCGGTCTCAACTCTTCACCAAGGAGGAAATCCTTGAAAGTGATATGCGGGTGGCAATCATGAGTGAATTGATTGAGGCTAGACGTGAGCAAGGAATCAGTCAGAAAAAGCTAGAAGAACTCAGTGGAGTGAGTCAGCCTGTCATAGCTAGGATGGAAACAGGCAAGACTAGCCCTCAGTTGGATACAGTCTTAAAAGTCTTAGCCAGTTTAGGAAAGACACTAGTAGTCGTCCCACTCGAACAGGAAAAGAGTTGATTAGAGTAGACTCATACTCAATGAAAATCAAAGAGCAAACTAGGAAACTAGCCGCAGGCTGTACTTGAGTACGGCAAGGCGACGTTGACGCGGTTTGAAGAGATTTTCGAAGAGTATTATAGTCTTTTCTAATAGCAAGCCATAGTCACTTATAAGAATTACTAATAACGTGTTTGATCAGTCTAACTGAAATATAGTAAAAAAACAAGTTACACAAAGGATTTGAGGCATTTGTCTCAGGTCTTTTTCTTTTGTTTAAAATAGAGATATAGTTTCAAACTATATCAAAGCCTAATTTTTTACAATTATACAGACGCTTTCTTTTCTGTTAAGATAGTTTCAACAACAAATTTTGGAGGACACATCATGTCAACTACAATCATCGGTTTCCCTCGTTTGGGCGAATTCCGCGAATTAAAATTTACAACTGAAAAATACTTTAGAAAAGAAATCTCAGAAGAAGAACTCTTGGCAGCCGCAAAAGACTTGCGTGCTAAACACTGGAACATTGTCAAAGAAAAAGGCATCACTGAAATCCCATCAAATGACTTTTCTCACTATGACAACTTCCTAGATGCAGCTTTCCTTTTCAACGTGGTACCTGCTTCAGTTCAAAACTTGGACTTGTCTGATCTTGAGCGCTACTTCGCTTTGGGTCGTGGTTATCAAGGAGAAAAAGGGGACGTTCGCGCCCTTCCAATGAAAAAATGGTTCAATACCAACTACCACTACATCGTTCCTAAGTTTGAAAAAGACACTCAAGTCAAACTCGCAGGTCACAAAATCTTTGATGAGTTCCAAGAAGCAAAAGAACTTGGATTGAACACTCGTCCAGTTCTTGTAGGTCCATTCACTTTCCTTCAATTGTCAGACTTTGAAGAAGGCGTGAAAGCAGAAGACTTCGTAGACAGCTTAGTTGCTGCTTATCAAGAAGTTTTTGCAAAATTGGCAGAACTTGGTGCGACTCGCATCCAACTCGACGAAGCGGCTCTTGTAAAAGACTTGACAGCTGAAGAAAAAGCTCTCTTCTTGAACATCTACAACAAACTCTTGTCTGACAAAAAAGGTCTTGAAGTCTTGCTTCAAACTTACTTCGGAGACGTTCGTGACGTTTACGCTGACCTTGTAAACTTGCCAGTAGATGCCATCGGTTTGGACTTCGTTGAAGGTAAGAAAACTCTTGAACTCGTTAAAGGTGGTTTCCCAGCTGATAAGACTCTTTATGCAGGTATTGTCAATGGTAAAAACATCTGGCGTAATAACTACGAAAAGAGCTTGGCTGTTCTTGAACAAATCCCAGCTGAAAACATTGTCTTGACAAGCTCATGCTCACTTCTTCATGTGCCATTTACAACAGCTAATGAAGAATTTGAACCAGCTATCTTGAACCACTTTGCCTTTGCAGTTGAAAAATTAGATGAGATCCGTGATTTGGATGCTATCCGCAATGGTCAAGGTGAAGAAGCACTTGCAGCTAACAAAGAACTCTTTGCGACTGAGCGTGTTGGTGAAAATGCGGAACTTCGTGCGCGTATCGCTGGCTTGACAGACGCAGACTACACTCGTTTGCCAGCCTTTGCAGAACGTGAAGCTATCCAAGAAGAAGCTTTCAAACTTCCAGCTCTTCCAACAACAACTATCGGTTCATTCCCTCAAACAAAAGAAGTTCGTGCGAAACGTTTGGCTTACCGTAAAGGTGAATTGTCTCAAGAAGAGTATGACGCTTTCCTTGCTGAAACAATTGACGAATGGATCAAATGGCAAGAAGATATCGACTTTGATGTCCTTGTTCACGGTGAATTTGAGCGTAATGACATGGTTGAGTACTTCGGTCAAAACTTGTCAGGTTACCTCTTCTCTAAAAATGGTTGGGTACAATCATACGGTATGCGCGGGGTGAAACCACCAATCATCTGGGGTGATGTAACTCGTCTTAACCCTATCACTGTTAAATGGTCTAGCTATGCACAAAGTCGTACAAACAAACCTGTTAAAGGTATGTTGACTGGACCTGTTACCATCCTCAACTGGTCATTCCCACGTGAAGACATCTCTATCAAGGATTCTACTCTTCAAATCGCTCTTGCTATCAAGGATGAAGTGCTTGACCTTGAAGCTGCTGGTGTGAAAATCATCCAAATCGATGAGGCTGCTCTTCGTGAGAAATTGCCGCTCCGTCGTAGCGACTGGTACGAAGACTACCTTGACTGGGCAATTCCTGCCTTCCGCTTGGTACACTCAACAGTAGCGCCAGACACACAAATCCACACTCACATGTGTTACTCAGAATTTACAGATATCATCCCAGCTATCGACAACATGGATGCAGATGTTATCTCATTTGAAGCTAGCCGTTCAAACCTTGAAATCTTGGACGAACTCAAAGCGAAAAACTTCCAAACAGAAGTGGGACCTGGGGTTTACGATATCCACTCACCTCGTGTGCCAAATGAAGGCGAAATCGACAATACAATCGAAGCTATCCTTGCTAAAGTGCCAAGCAAGAAAGTTTGGATCAACCCAGACTGTGGTTTGAAAACACGTGGTATTCCAGAAACAAAAGAAAGCTTGATCCGCCTTGTTGAAGCAGCTAAAGCTGCGCGTGAGAAATTGTAAGATAAGGATTTCTCTAGAAGCACTGTTTGGTCAATCTGCCTGTTTCACTTGGATTCTAGGAATCCAGCTAACGAAAAAATCAACTAGAAAAGGATAATGACTATGTCACGCCAAACACCGTCACTCTCATTTGAAGTATTCCCTCCCAACCCAGCCGTGGGTAATGATAACATTATTTCTGCTCTTCAAGATATGCAGGAGTTGGCTCCCCACTTTATCAGTGTGACTGCCAGCAATAATAAATTTAATATCAAGGAAACGACGGTCCGTTTGGCTGACTTTATCCAAAATGACTTGGCGATTCCGACTATTGCTCACTTGCCAGCCATCTATTTGACTAAGGGCAAGGTTGCTGAAACTATTGCAGACTTGGACAAGGTTGGGGTACAGAAAATCTTGGCTCTTCGTGGGGATATTATTCCAGATGTGAAGCCGCAAAAGGATTTCCGCTATGCAACTGACTTGATTGAGTTCATCAAGGAACAAGCCCCTCACTTTGATATTGTTGGTGCTTGTTATCCAGAAGGGCATCCAGATTCACCAAATCAGATTTCAGATATTCAAAATCTTAAGAAGAAAGTGGATGCAGGCTGTTCGAGCCTTGTAACTCAGCTTTTCTTTGATAATGAGCGCTTCTATGATTTTCAGGACAAGTGCATCTTGGCTGGAATTGATGTTCCTATTCATGCAGGGATTATGCCGATTCTGAATCGAAATCAGGCTCTCCGCCTCTTGAAGACTTGTGAGAATATTCATCTTCCACGTAAATTTAAAGCCATCTTAG
This sequence comes from Streptococcus sp. CL6.35, assembly GCF_049737915.1. Lineage (GTDB taxonomy): Bacteria > Bacillota > Bacilli > Lactobacillales > Streptococcaceae > Streptococcus. Next base: position 79,219 of record NZ_JBKOTU010000003.1, read on the forward strand.
ACAAGTATGAGCATGACCCTGAGTCGCTCAGAGCAGCAGGACTTGCCTATGCAGTGGACCAAATCGTGGACTTGGTAACTCAGGATGTCGCAGGTGTGCATCTTTACACCATGAACAATGCTGAAACAGCAAAATACATCCACCAAGCAACCCATGCCTTGTTTAATCATCAGTCTCTAGGATAATAAAAAGCAAACCATTCTTCTCAGGTGAGGGGAATGGTTCCTTTTTAATGGTAAAGACCGCACTTTTTAAGAAAAATATGATAAAATAGACTCTGTACGTACTTGATACAAAGATGAGGGTATAAACAGATTCTTAGCTATTCAAATCTGCTATAAAAGGTATAAATGCTAAAGAATAATATTTTTTAAACTTTTCAAAGTATTTAGATAGTTGAACACGGGCTAAATCCCTAGTGAAAAAGATAGATTTCCTGGTGTGCATCGCACACTGCGTCAATCTCCTATTTTCATACGGGATTCTTTACGCCCTTTGTATCCTGATTTTTGTAGGCAAGGCGTATAATTTCATCAATCCAAAGGGGATTAAAATGACAAAACAAGTGTTTCAAACGACTTTTGCGGGTCGTGAGTTAATTGTAGAGACTGGTCAGGTTGCTAAGCAAGCAAATGGCTCTGTTGTCGTGCGTTACGGTGAGTCAACTGTCTTGACTGCTGCCGTTATGTCTAAGAAAATGGCAACTGGGGATTTCTTCCCCCTTCAAGTCAACTATGAAGAAAAAATGTATGCGGCTGGGAAGTTTCCTGGTGGCTTTATGAAACGTGAAGGACGTCCTTCAACAGATGCGACATTGACAGCGCGTTTGATTGACCGTCCAATCCGACCAATGTTTGCGGAAGGTTTCCGTAATGAAGTACAAGTCATCAACACCGTGCTTTCTTATGATGAAAATGCATCTGCACCAATGGCAGCTATGTTTGGTTCATCCTTGGCATTGTCTATCTCAGATATTCCATTTGACGGACCAATCGCTGGGGTACAGGTTGGCTATGTAGATGGTCAAATCATTATCAACCCTACGCAAGAACAAGCAGAGCAATCTCTCCTTGAATTGACAGTAGCTGGTACCAAACACGCCATCAACATGGTAGAGTCTGGTGCCAAAGAATTGTCAGAAGAAATCATGTTGGAAGCGCTCCTTAAAGGGCACGAAGCGGTCAAAGAATTGATTGCCTTCCAAGAAGAAATCGTTGCTGCTGTTGGTAAGGAAAAAGCAGAAGTGGAATTGCTTCATGTGGATGCGGACTTGCAAGCTGAAATCATCGCAGCCTACAACAGTGACCTCCAAAAAGCGGTTCAAGTAGAAGAAAAATTGGCTCGTGAAGCTGCAACTCAAGCAGTTAAGGACCAAGTTACTGCTGTTTACGAAGAAAAATATGCAGACCACGAAGAATTTGACCGTATCATGCGTGATGTGGCTGAAATTTTGGAACAAATGGAACACGCTGAAGTGCGCCGTTTGATTACAGAAGACAAGGTGCGTCCTGATGGTCGTAAAGTCGATGAAATCCGTCCTTTGGATGCGGTTGTTGACTTCTTACCACGTGTGCACGGTTCAGGTCTTTTCACTCGTGGACAAACTCAGGCCCTTTCAGTCTTGACCTTAGCTCCGATGGGTGAAACTCAAATCGTCGATGGTTTGGATCCTGAGTACAAGAAACGCTTTATGCACCACTATAACTTCCCTCAATACTCTGTAGGGGAAACTGGTCGTTATGGTGCGCCAGGTCGTCGTGAAATTGGTCACGGTGCCCTTGGTGAGCGTGCCCTTGCTCAAGTTTTGCCAAGTTTGGAAGAATTCCCATACGCTATCCGTCTGGTAGCAGAAGTTTTAGAATCAAATGGTTCTTCTTCTCAAGCCTCTATCTGTGCTGGAACGCTTGCTCTTATGGCTGGTGGTGTGCCAATCAAGGCACCAGTAGCTGGTATTGCCATGGGTCTCATCTCAGATGGAAATAACTACACTGTCTTGACAGATATCCAAGGTTTGGAAGACCACTTTGGAGACATGGACTTTAAGGTTGCAGGTACTCGTGACGGGATTACAGCCCTTCAGATGGATATCAAGATCCAAGGGATTACTGCAGAAATCTTGACTGAGGCCCTTGCTCAAGCTAAGAAAGCGCGTTTTGAAATCCTTGATGTGATTGAAGCAACCATTCCAGAAGTTCGTCCAGAATTGGCTCCAACTGCTCCGAAAATTGATACCATCAAGATTGATGTGGACAAGATCAAGATTGTCATTGGTAAAGGTGGAGAAACCATCGACAAGATTATCGCTGAAACAGGCGTTAAGATTGATATCGACGAAGAAGGAAATGTATCTATCTACTCTAGCGACCAAGATGCCATCAATCGTGCTAAAGAAATTATTGCTGGCTTGGTTCGTGAAGCTAAGGTGGACGAAGTTTACCGTGCTAAAGTCGTTCGTATCGAGAAATTTGGTGCCTTTGTTAACCTCTTTGATAAGACAGATGCCCTTGTTCATATCTCGGAGATGGCTTGGACGCGTACCAATAATGTCGAAGACTTGGTAGTAATCGGGGATGAAGTTGATGTTAAGGTTATCAAGATTGATGAAAAAGGACGTGTGGATGCTTCTATGAAAGCCCTTCTTCCTCGCCCTCCAAAACCTGAACGTGATGAAAAAGGCGAAAAGTCTGAGAGACCTCACCGCCCACGTCATCACAAGGACCACAAACCTAAGAAAGAATTTACAGAAACACCAAAAGATTCAGAATAAGAAAAGGAGAAATGTATGGGATGGTGGCGCGAAACCATTGATATCGTAAAAGAAAATGATCCAGCGGCCCGCACCACTTTGGAGGTTTTGCTGACTTATCCAGGTGTCAAGGCCTTGGCGGCCCACCGTCTTTCACATTTTCTCTGGAAGCATGGCTTCAAACTCTTGGCTCGTATGCACAGTCAGTTCTGGCGCTTTTGGACTCAGATTGAGATTCATCCAGGTGCTCAGATCGATTCAGGTGTCTTTATCGACCATGGTTCTGGCTTGGTGATTGGAGAGACAGCTATCGTTGAGACGGGAGTTCTCCTCTATCATGGGGTGACTCTTGGGGGAACAGGGAAAGACTGTGGCAAACGCCATCCAACCGTGCGAAAAGGAGCTTTAATATCTGCTCATGCCCAAGTCATTGGACCCGTTGAAATCGGTGAAAATGCCAAGGTCGGTGCAGCAGCAGTTGTCGTGGCAGACGTGCCTAGTGATGTGACGGTTGTCGGTATTCCGGCCAAGATTGTCCGTGTACATGGTAAAAAGGATGAGCCGGTCATTCACGAAGTCGAAGAAAAACGAGAGTACTACGTCAATAAACTCGAGCAGGCTAAAGAAGCCAGTCACAGATCGTCTGGTTTGTAGAGGATAGCTATATGATTAAAGCAAGAAACAAGTTAAGCCAAGAGGAGCTATCTGAGGCGAAAAAAATAATTAACTGTTGCCAAAACTATGACAGTACCTATCGTGATCCCTATCTCTCTAACATGCTTAATTTTGACCCAAACATGCCCGCCTTTTTCCTTTATTATGAAAAAGGCGAACTTGTTGGTTTATTAACTGTCTATGCAGATGACCAAGATGTGGAAGTGACGATACTGGTTCATCCAGATCATCGCCGTCAGGGAATTGCGCGGGCTTTGTATAGAAGTTTTGAGAAAGAAACGGCATCTTATCCAATTGAGTCTGTAACTTTTCAGACAGAGCGTGTTTTTCTAGACCGCCATCCTGATTTTGCCAGCAACTGGGGATTGGTCGAGGACGAGGATACAGAAACTTGGTTAGGTAAGGATAGAAAACCTTATCAGTTAGCAAATTTTTCTAATCTTGAAGTTTTGTTAGCAGATAGTTCGTATCAGGAGCAAATTAGTCAGTTAAAATTTCAGGCATTCTCAGAGGAACATGAGTCTAGAGAGATTGTGGATAGATATGTCGCTGAAGCTCTGAAGGATCCAGAAAGTCGCTTATATATTTTGTTAAAAGACGGTCAGGTTATTGGGACTTGCACGGTAGATTTATCGAGCGATACGAATTACCTCTATGGTTTGGTAATATCGGAACCTGAACGTGGCAAAGGGTATGGAAGCTACTTAGCAAAATCCCTTGTCAACCAACTAATTGAGCAAAATGATAAGGAATTTCAGATTGCAGTGGAAGATAGCAATGTAGGTGCCAAACGTTTGTATGAAAAAATTGGCTTTGTCAAACAGACTCAGGTGGTTTATCTGAATGAGAAAGGAGCAAGGGATTCCGAAGTGTTGAGAGATTCGGACTGAAATTCAATTGAACTCTTAGTGATGAAACTAATTGTTCTTGGATTTTAGCTTTCCTAACTATGATTTATGATTAAAATCTATGACACCATGTCTCGTGATTTGCGAAAATTTGTCCCAATCGAGGACGGCAAGGTCAAGATGTATGTTTGTGGGCCAACCGTGTACAACTATATCCACGTGGGGAATGCCCGTTCAACAGTGGCTTTTGATACCATTCGTCGCTATTTTGAGTATCGTGGGTACGAGGTTGCCTATATTTCCAATTTTACGGATGTGGATGATAAGATTATCAACCGTGCCAAGGATGAAGGTATCACGCCTCAGGAGGTTGCGGACAAGTACATCGCTGCCTTTCGTGAGGATGTGACGGCCTTGGGCGTCAAACCTGCGACTCGCCATCCTCGTGTGGTGGAGTTTATGATTGACATCATCCGCTTTGTAGAAGACTTGATTGAAAAAGGCTTTGCCTACGAGAGTCAAGGAGATGTCTATTTCCGTGTGGAAAAATCTCACAACTATGGCAAATTGGCTAATAAAACCTTGGAAGATTTGGAGCTGGGTGCTTCAGGTCGTACCGATGAAGAAACGGATCGCAAGGAAGATCCTGTAGACTTTGCCCTCTGGAAATCTGCCAAACCAGGCGAGATTTCTTGGGACAGTCCTTGGGGACCTGGTCGTCCGGGCTGGCATATCGAGTGTTCGGTTATGTCAACAGAGATTTTGGGCGATACTATTGATATCCACGGTGGTGGAGCCGATCTCGAGTTTCCTCATCACACCAACGAAATTGCCCAGTCTGAAGCTAAAACAGGCAAGACTTTTGCCAACTACTGGATGCACAATGGCTTTGTCAATATCGATAATGTCAAGATGTCCAAATCCTTGGGCAACTTTATCACAGTGCACGATGCCCTCAAAACCCTCGATGGGCAAGTCCTTCGTTTCTTCTTTGCGACTCAACATTATCGCAAGCCTATCAACTTTACAGAAAAGGCAGTGCGAGACGCTGAGACCAATCTCAAGTATTTGAAAAACACTTATGAGCAACCATTTACTGGAACTGTAGATGCTCAAGAGTTACAGGATTTTAAAGACAAGTTTGTAGCTGCTATGGATGAGGATTTCAACGCTGCCAACGGAATCACAGTAGTCTTTGAAATGGCCAAATGGATCAATTCCGGCAACTATGACGCAAGTGTCAAGCAAGCTCTTGCGGATATGTTAGAAGTCTTTGGAATTGTCTTTATTGAGGAAGTTTTGGATGCAGATATTGAAGACTTGATCCAAAAACGCCAAGAAGCGCGTGCCAATCGTGACTTTGCGACAGCGGACCAGATCCGTGACCAATTGGCTACTCAAGGAATTAAGCTCCTTGACACCAAAGATGGAGTGAGGTGGACACGTGATTGATGTCAATCTCATTAACGGGATTGCGCTAGCCTTTGAAGGAGATGCGGTGTATTCTATGTATATTCGTCGTCACCTCATCCTCAAAGGCATGACCAAACCCAATAAACTCCACCAAGAAGCGACCAAGTATGTGTCGGCTAAAGCTCAGGCTCGCCTGATTTCTCTTATGTTGGAGGAGCATGTCCTGACGGAAAAAGAAGAAGAAATCTACAAACGTGGTCGCAATACCAATAGCCACACCAAGGCCAAAAATGCTGATGTGGTAACTTACCGTATGTCCACAGGTTTTGAAGCAGTGATGGGCTATCTCCATATGACTGAAAATCTGGAACGTCTTGAGAGCTTGATTTCCTGGTGTATCCAAAAAGTGGAGGGCTAGGGCATGATGGCAAAAGAACTACAAGACTGGTTTCCTGAAGCTCAGATTTCAGACCAACCAGTAGAGAAAGAGGGCTTTCTCACTCTCCCTTTAGCTTCTCACCAGTGGATTTTGCTGGAGGAAGCTAGTCTTAGCGAACGTGAAAAACAACTGGTGGCTCTCTTAACCAAACAGGAGCAAACTATTTCGCTCAATCCTTGGTATCCCTATCTGATTGAGGGGAAGGGACAGGCGCCGAAAACTTTTAAAAAGATTCAGTTGGTTTATTGTCATCTTTCCTATTTTCAGCAGGAAAATCTAGCTTCTTGGCTAGATATGATGCGGACTCTTTTTCCCAACTGTCAGACGGTGATTCAGGTCGGAGCTCAGGATTATGTTTTCGTACTTCAACAAGATAAATACACTTCTGTACGAGCTATTTTAAGTGATACGATTGAAGCGGTTGAGTATGACTTTGGACTGCGTCTCTCTATCATGTTAGGACAGGTTTGGTCTCAGACAGGAAATCAAGCCCTATCAGACTTAATCAAAGCGGAGCGGGATTTGTTCAAGACTTGGTGGCGTCAGGGTCACCAAGGTGTTCATACTTTTTCTCAGCTTTATCTTTGGAGTATGGGAGAAAGACTCGTGGACCTGAGAGTCATTAAAGAATGCCTGCACCAGATGATTTTGGACCAGGATCAGATTCAGGAAATCATTCTCTCTCTTTGGGAAAATAGTGCTGTCCTAACAAAAACAGCCCAGCAACTCTATTTGCACCGCAATTCTCTCCAATACAAGATTGATAAGTGGGAAGAATTGACAGGGCTTCAGTTGAAGGAATTGACTGACCTGACCCTGTGTTATCAATTGATTTTACCAGATATTCTCTAAAGTTTTGTGCAAGTTGCACAGAACTTTTTTGTTTTTTTGGTCACCTTGCCATAGAAATGTAAAGCGTTTTCATCTATAATAAAACTATCAAAAGACAAAAGGAGTTCACCTCATGGTAGAATTGAATCTTAAAAATATTTACAAAAAATATCCAAACAGCGAACACTACTCAGTTGAAGACTTCAACTTGGACATCAAAGACAAAGAATTTATCGTTTTCGTAGGTCCTTCAGGATGTGGTAAATCAACAACTCTTCGTATGATTGCTGGTCTTGAAGACATCACAGAAGGTACTGCATCTATCGATGGTGTGGTTGTCAACGACGTAGCTCCAAAAGACCGTGACATCGCCATGGTATTCCAAAACTACGCTCTTTACCCACACATGACTGTTTATGACAACATGGCTTTCGGTTTGAAATTGCGTAAATACAGCAAGGAAGACATCGACAAACGTGTACAAGAAGCAGCAGCAATCCTTGGCTTGAAAGAATTCTTGGATCGTAAACCAGCTGACCTTTCAGGTGGTCAACGTCAACGTGTTGCCATGGGTCGTGCGATCGTACGTGATGCAAAAGTATTCTTGATGGACGAACCTTTGTCAAACTTGGATGCCAAACTTCGTGTATCAATGCGTGCTGAAATCGCTAAAATCCACCGTCGTATCGGAGCTACAACTATCTACGTAACGCACGACCAAACAGAAGCGATGACACTTGCAGACCGTATCGTTATCATGTCAGCAACTAAGAACCCTGCTGGTACAGGTACTATCGGACGTGTAGAACAAATCGGTACTCCTCAAGAAGTTTATAAAAACCCAGTTAATAAGTTCGTTGCAGGATTCATCGGAAGCCCAGCTATGAACTTCATCAATGTGAAATTGGTTGGTAGCGAAATTGTTTCAGACGGTTTCCGTTTGAAAGTTCCAGAAGGTGCTTTGAAAGTTCTTCGTGAAAAAGGCTACGAAGGTAAAGAATTGATCTTCGGTATCCGTCCAGAAGACGTGAATGCAGAACCTGCTTTCCTTGAAACATTCCCAGAATCAGTTGTCAAAGCTACTATCTCAGTATCAGAATTGCTTGGTTCAGAATCTCACCTTTACTGCCAAGTTGGTAAAGATGAATTTGTTGCTAAAGTTGATGCTCGTGACTACTTGCAAACAGGTGCAACAGTTGAACTTGGATTTGACTTGAACAAAGCACACTTCTTCGATGTAGAAACTGAAAAAACAGTTTACTAAGATAAATAAAACTCAAAACACTGCTAGAAATCTGGCAGTGTTTTTTGAGATTGCGTAGAAAAAACTCCTGGGAAATTCCAGGAGAGTATGAGTGGTTATTTAAACTTGAATCCTTCGTAAATAAGCTCTGTTTTTGGATTTTGTTTCTTAATCTGTTTGGCAAGTGACTTCATCATAGAAAGAGGACCACACATATAGACGCTCGCATGTTCGGGTACTTCTTTTTGTTCAAAATTAAGATAGGCGTCTTTCTTACTGTCTACTAGATGGAGTTCAAAATTAGGATTTTTCTGAGCATAGTCATGGAGCAAATCTATATAAACTGCATTTTCCTCTCCACGGAAGCTATAGTAGAAGTGAACCTGTTTATCTAAAATAGGATGTTCACGGATGTAAGAGATGAAGGGGGTAATCCCAATACCTCCAGCAATCCAAACCTGATTTTCTCGTCCTTCTTCTATAATCATGTGCCCGTAAGCTCTGTCTACACTTACTTTGCTGCCGACTTGAAGATTGTCATAGATATTCTTGGTATGGTCGCCTGAATTTTTGACAGTAAAGTAAAGAGTTTGACCATGACCTCCTGAGATAGAAAAGGGATGCGGAGCACTTTCAAAGCCTTCTTGGAAAATCTTTAGGAAGGCAAATTGTCCTGATTGATAGTCGAAAGGTCTGCTAAGATGGATTTGAATTTCTCTAGTATCGTGATTTAATCGTTTGAGATTGGTAATTTTCCCTAGATAGGGGAAGCCAATCTTTTGATAAAGGAAGATGATATAAAAACCAGCCAGTAAACCTAAAAGGGCATAGCTACCAACAAGAAAACTTAGGAGGTTAAATGTGAGAAGGCGATTGCCCATCATCATGTAGACATGAAAGAGTCCGAAAATATAAGCTAGATAAACCAGACGGTGAATCCATCGCCAAGCTTCGTATTGGATGTATTTGCCTAAATAGGCGACAAGGATGATACTGACAAAGATATAGATGGCAAGATTGCCAAACTGAGCAGCTAAACGAGAGCCCCACAAACCGCCCATACTAAAGTTATGAAAGATGAGTAGGATGATGGAGAGAAAGGATGTGAATTTGTGGACAGTATAGACCTTTTCCAAACCGTGAAACCAGCTTTCTAGTAGTGGGAGACGAGTGGCTAGGATAAAAGTCAGAGATAGGCTTGTTAAAGCTAGTCCTGGAATCATGAATTGGGGAGAAGTGTTCATCCAAGTCAAAATAGTCAAGATAAAACTAGCTATGATAAAGAGTAGTCCTTTGATTGATTTCATAGAAAATTCCATTTCATTAAGATTTTGATTTGTTGTAAATGAATTTGTTACATTTTATCATAGAAAAAGTATGGTGTCAAATTGAGGTCTATAAATGTTTACTATCATCAAAAAACTCTCCAATTGAACTGGAGAGTGGCTGTTTATACTCAATGAAAATCAAAGAGCAAACTAGGAAGCTAGACGCAGGCTGTACTTGAGTACGGCAAGGTGAAGCTGACGTGGTTTGAATTTGATTTTCGAAGAGTATTATTCTGCAGCTTGTTGCCAACGTTTGGCCAGCATATGAGACAGGCTAGAAATTGCTAGGTTAAAGCTGAAGTAGATGAGGGCAATCAGGATGTACAGACTGAAGACTTGCTCTGGTTCGAAATAACGGCCCATGAGAATTTGGCTGGCTCCAAAGAGTTCTTGTAAGGCGATAACAGAGTAGAGGAGGCTGGTATCCTTTATCACGGTTACAAACTGAGAAATGATGGCTGGCAGCATTTTACGGATTGCTTGTGGGAGAATGATGTGGTAGAGGATTTGGGCTGATGTAAATCCTTGTGCCATTCCTGCTTCGTACTGGCCCTTGTCCACGGCATTGAGACCACCTCGGATAATCTCAGCTAGGGCTGCTGAGGTAAAGAGGGTAAAGGCAGTGATTCCGGCTGGTGTGGATTTCATCTTGAACACCAAAAAGATGGTGAAAATCCAGAGGAGGTTGGGAACGTTACGTACAAATTCAATGTAAATGCTGGAAATAATACGCAAGACAGGATTTTTCCCATTTCTCATGACGGCTAGCACCGTTCCGATAAGGGTAGAGAGGACGATTGCAATCAGAGAAATATAGAGGGTCAAGCCAAATCCTTTAAAGATAAAGACTAGGTTATCTGGGGTCAAAACTTCTAAAATGGATTCCATAGTAACCTCCTAAAGTGAATAGGCTTTTTTGTTGGCTTGCTCCATCTTGCGACCAAACTGGGCAACAGGGAAGCAAAGAGAAAAGTAGAGCAGGGCAGCACCTAGAAAGGCTGGAATGTAGTTTCCGTTAAGTGCTGACCAAGACTTGGTCACAAACATCAAGTCCACTCCAGAGATGATAGCGACGGTGGAGGTGTTTTTGATGAGGTTGACGATTTGGTTGGTCAAAGGAGGAAGAATGATACGGAAGGCCTGAGGTAAGATAATCAGACGCATGGCACTGATATAGGTAAAACCTTGCGACAAGGCAGCCTCCATCTGACCGCTAGGAATAGACTGAATTCCTGAACGAATTACCTCAGCGATATAGGCACCGTGATAGAGTCCCACGCAGAGTACAGCCGTCCAATAAATCGGAATCATGATGATATGGTCACTAATAAGAGGCAAACCATAAAAAACGATAACAAACTGTACCAAGAGGGGAGTGTTTTGGTAAAACTCGACAAAGATACGAGCTAAAATGCGTAAAATGGGACGTTTACTGGTTGACATAGCTCCGAAGAAGATGCCCAAAACCATGGCGAGGATAAAGGATCCAATTGCTAGGGCAAGGGTGAAGAGGAAACCATTGAAAAATTGTCCAAAATCCTGAAAATAGGCTGTCCAAGATGATAAATCTGTCATGGGGTGTCCTCCTTATTCTGCGGAATGGCTAGATGGTTTGAGCTTGTAACGGTCATAAAGTTTTTGTAAACTGCCGTCCTTGCTCCATTTGGTGACCAAGTTATCGAGATAGTCGTTGAGCTCTTTATTTGATTTCTTGGTAACGATACCGTAGTCAGATGGCTTGAAACTATCATCAAGCAATTCTGTCCGTTTACTGATGTAACCAGATAGGATAGAACGGTCAACGGAAAAGGCATCAATACGGTGAGCATGTAGGGAAGTAATCAATTCTGGGTAGGAACCAAGTTCGACGAATTTAAAGGTCAAGCCTTTCTTTTTACCCAGTTCGGTAATCAGACGTTGAGTAATGGAACCTTGGGCAACTCCGATGGTTTTGCCGTTTAGGTCCTCGATGCTTTTGATTTTGGCAGATTTATTGACCAAAAAGCCAGAGGCATCTGTGTAGTAAGGGCTGGTGAAGTTGTAGAGTTTTTTGCGTTCATCTGTGATGGTAAAGGTCGCGATATCCATATCGACCTGTTCGTTATCTAGAAGGGGGCCACGGGTTTGTGCTGTAACCGGCACATAGCGAATCTTGACCTTGAGTTCATCAGCTACCATCTTGGCCAGGTCAGTTTCGATACCAGAATAGGTCCCTTTCTTGGGATCCTTGTAACCGAAATTGGGAACGTCTTGTTTGACACCAACAACCAGCTCGCCTCTCTTTTGAATGTCTGCGACACTGGTATCAGCCTGGACTGGTTTTGCAGCAGCAAGGCTGAAAAGGCTAATCAATAATGCGGATAAAAAGAATTTCTTTTTCATAGGCGCCTCCTTATTTGACTTTGTCACTTTCGTGGTTGATGATTTTGCTGAGAAATTGTTGGGCACGAGGTTCCCTTGGATTGTCGAAAAAGTCATCAACATCTGTCGTATCTACCAAAACTTCTCCGTCAGCCATAAAGATGATGCGGTCAGCAACTTCACGGGCAAAGCCCATTTCATGGGTCACGACAATCATATTCATACCATCATGGGCCAATTTTTGCATAACTGCTAGAACATCGCCGATGGTTTCAGGGTCAAGAGCAGATGTTGGCTCATCAAAGAGGAGGAGTTCAGGATGCATAGCGAGTCCACGTGCGATGGCAATCCGTTGTTTTTGTCCACCAGAAAGCATAGCTGGATATGAATCTTTCTTGTCCCACATATTTACAAATTCAAGATATTTTTGAGCTGTTTTTTCAGCTTCTTTTTTATCAATTCCTAGAACTTTTATGGGTGCGAGTGTTACGTTTTCTAACACTGTTTTGTGAGGGTAGAGGTTAAAATGCTGGAAAACCATGCCGACTTCTTTGCGAAGAGGAACTAAATCTTTCTGGCTGGCACCAGCAACTTGGTGGCCATTGACTAGAAGACTTCCATTGTCGACAGCCTCTAAACCATTGATGGTACGGATAAGAGTGGATTTCCCAGAACCAGATGGTCCGAGTAGGACAACGACTTGCCCTTTTTCAAAACGGAGATTGATGTCGCGGAGTGCGTGATAGTCTCCATAATATTTTTCGACGTGTTCAAATTCTACTAAAGCCATAAGGAATCTCCTTTGTGTTAGATTTTATAACATGATTCTACACCAAAAAATTTGTCTTGTCAAATCATATCTGAAAAAATTCACTAAAATTTTATAAAAAAGCAATCTGGATAGAGAAAACGTCTAAATCATGTTATAATGAAACGATAGAATTCTTAGAAAGAGTGGATGTCTTTTTGATAACACCTACTTATGAATGGCAGTTTGCCCCGCAGGTAGAAGATGCGGATTTTACAAAGATAGCCAAGAAGGCTGGACTGGGTCCTGAGGTGGCTCGTTTATTATTTGAAAGAGGGATTCAGAACCAAGAAAGTCTAAAGAAGTTTTTAGAACCTTCCTTGGAGGATTTGCATGACCCTTATCTACTCCATGATATGGATAAGGCAGTGGAACGGATTCGTCAGGCCATTGAAGAAGGGGAAAATATCCTCGTTTACGGTGATTATGATGCGGATGGTATGACTTCGGCTTCGATTGTGAAGGAAAGTTTGGAACAGCTTGGCGCTGAGTGCCGTGTTTACTTGCCCAATCGTTTTACTGATGGCTATGGTCCAAATGCTAGTGTTTATAAATACTTTATCGAGCAAGAAGGGATTTCCTTGATTGTGACAGTGGACAATGGAGTTGCGGGTCACGAAGCCATTGAACTGGCTCAGTCTATGGGAGTAGATGTCATTGTGACAGACCACCATTCCATGCCTGAAACCCTCCCTGATGCCTATGCCATTGTCCATCCTGAACACCCTGATGCGGACTATCCTTTCAAATATCTGGCTGGTTGTGGAGTGGCCTTCAAGCTGGCTTGCGCCCTTTTAGAAGAAGTGCAAGTGGAACTGCTTGATTTGGTCGCTATTGGTACCATTGCAGATATGGTGAGTTTGACAGATGAGAACCGTATCTTGGTTCAGTATGGTCTGGAAATGTTGGGGCACACTCAGCGCATTGGTTTACAAGAAATGCTGGACATGGCTGGAATTGCTTCCAACGAAGTAACAGAAGAAACGGTTGGTTTCCAGATTGCCCCTCGTTTGAATGCCTTGGGTCGCTTGGATGATCCTAATCCTGCCATTGATTTGCTGACTGGATTTGATGATGAGGAAGCGCGTGAGATTGCCCTTATGATTCACCAGAAAAACGAAGAGCGCAAGGAAATCGTCCAGTCTATTTATGAAGAAGCTAAGACCATGGTGGACCCTGAGAAGAAGGTCCAAGTCTTGGCTAAGGAAGGTTGGAATCCTGGGGTTCTAGGAATTGTGGCTGGTCGTTTGTTGGAAGAACTAGGGCAGACAGTCATCGTTCTCAATATAGAAGACGGTCGTGCCAAGGGCAGTGCTCGTAGTGTGGAAGCGGTCGATATTTTTGAAGCTCTGGATCCTCATAGAGACCTCTTCATAGCCTTTGGTGGTCATGCTGGTGCGGCAGGAATGACGCTGGAAGTTGAGAAACTCTCAGATTTATCTCAGGTTTTGGAAGATTATGTCCGTGAAAAAGGAGCAGATGCTGCTGGCAAGAACAAGTTAAATCTAGATGAAGAGCTAGATTTGGAGACACTTAGCTTGGAAACGGTCAAAAGTTTTGAACGTTTGGCACCTTTTGGCATGGACAATCAGAAACCTGTCTTTTATGTCAAGGATTTTCAGGTTGAAAGTGCTCGTACCATGGGGACAGGCAATGCCCATCTCAAGCTGAAAATCTCTAAGGGTGAGGCGAGTTTTGAAGTAGTAGCCTTCGGTCAAGGAAAATGGGCGACAGAATTTTCTCAAACCAAGAATCTAGAGTTGGCAGTCAAATTGTCTGTCAACCAATGGAATGGGCAAACTGCCCTGCAGTTGATGATGGTGGATGCGCGGGTGGAGGGTGTTCAACTTTTTAACATCCGTGGGAAGAATGCAGTCTTGCCAGAAGGAGTTCCAGTCTTGGATTTTGCTGGAGAACTGCCAAATCTGGCGGATAGTGAAGCTGTTATCTTAAAAACCGTTCCTGAGGATATTACTCTGTTGAAGACCATTTTTCAGGAACAGAATTTCTCTGCTGTCTATTTCAAAAATGATATTGACAAGGCCTACTATCTGACAGGGTATGGGACTAGAGAGCAGTTTGCCAAATTGTACAAGACCATCTACCAGTTTCCAGAGTTTGATATTCGCTACAAACTGAAAGATTTGGCTACTTATCTTAATATTCAACAAATCTTGCTAGTCAAGATGATTCAAGTATTTGAAGAGCTAGGCTTTGTGACGATCAAAGATGGGGTCATGACAGTGAATAAAGAGGCACCGAAGCGGGAAATCGGAGAAAGTCAGATTTATCAAAATCTTAAACAAACCGTCAAAGACCAAGAAATGATGGCGTTGGGTACCGTGCAAGAAATTTATGACTTTTTAATGGAAAAAGAGTAGATGATAGGAAAGAGTTGGGAAACCAGCTCTTTTTTGAAAACAAACCTTCATTTTGAAAATCATCAAAAAAATGGTATAATAGTAGGAAAAGATTCGGCTAAAAGTAATAGTGCTTTTAGAATAAAAGGGTAAGTAACCCTATAATCAAGATAAACTAAGATTTTGGAGGAAAAATGAGTAATATTAGTTTAACAACACTTGGTGGTGTACGTGAAAATGGGAAAAATATGTACATTGCTGAAATTGGAGAGTCCATTTTTGTTTTGAATGTAGGGTTAAAATATCCCGAAAATGAACAATTAGGGGTTGATGTGGTGATTCCAAAGATGGATTACCTTTTTGAAAATAGCGACCGTATTGCTGGGGTTTTCTTGACCCACGGGCATGCGGATGCCATTGGTGCTCTGCCTTATCTCTTGACAGAGGCTAAAGTTCCTGTATTTGGGTCTGAGTTGACCATTGAGTTGGCCAAACTCTTTGTCAAAGGAAATGATGCCGTTAAGGAATTTAATGATTTCCATGTCATTGATGAGAATACGGAGATTGATTTTGGTGGGACAGTGGTTTCCTTCTTCCCTACGACTTACTCCGTTCCAGAGAGCCTGGGAATTGTCTTGAAGACAGCTGAAGGTAGCATCGTTTATACAGGTGACTTCAAATTTGACCAGACAGCTAGTGAATCCTATGCGACAGACTTCGCTCGTTTGGCAGAAATCGGTCGTGACGGCGTCCTGGCTCTCCTCAGTGATTCGGCCAATGCGGACAGCAATATTCAGGTGGCTAGTGAAAGTGAAGTTAGGGATGAAATTACCCAAACCATTGCTGACTGGGAAGGTCGTATCATCGTTGCAGCTGTTTCCAGTAACCTTTCTCGTATCCAGCAGATTTTTGATGCTGCGGATAAAACAGGTCGACGTATTGTCTTGACAGGATTTGATATTGAAAATATCGTCCGCACAGCGATTCGTCTCAAGAAGTTGTCTTTAGCCAACGAAATTCTCTTGATTAAGCCGAAAGATATGTCTCGCTTTGAAGACCATGAGTTGATTATTCTTGAGACAGGTCGTATGGGTGAACCTATCAATGGACTTCGTAAGATGTCGATTGGTCGCCATCGTTATGTAGAAATCAAGGATGGGGACCTGGTCTATATTGCTACGGCTCCGTCTATTGCTAAAGAAGCCTTCGTTGCGCGTGTGGAAAACATGATTTACCAAGCTGGAGGGGTTGTCAAACTGATCACTCAAAGCTTGCGTGTGTCAGGGCATGGAAATGCGCGTGATTTGCAGCTGATGATCAATCTCTTGCAACCCAAGTATCTCTTCCCGATTCAAGGAGAATACCGTGAGTTGGATGCCCATGCTAAGGCTGCTATGGCCGTCGGGATGCTGCCAGAACGCATTTTCATTCCTAAAAAGGGAACCAGCATGGCTTATGAGAATGGAGACTTTGTCCCAGCTGGAGCGGTTTCAGCAGGGGATGTCTTGATTGATGGAAATGCCATTGGGGATGTTGGAAATGTGGTTCTTCGTGACCGTAAGGTCTTGTCAGAGGATGGTATTTTCATCGTCGCAATTACCGTTAACCGTCGTGAGAAGAAAATTGTAGCCAAGGCTCGTGTTCACACGCGTGGATTTGTTTATCTCAAGAAGAGTCGCGATATTCTCCGTGAAAGTTCCGAATTGATTAACCAGACGGTAGAAGACTATCTTCAAGGAGATGACTTTGACTGGGCAGATCTCAAAGGGAAGGTTCGTGATAATCTTACCAAGTATCTCTTTGACCAAACCAAACGTCGTCCAGCTATTTTACCAGTAGTCATGGAAGCAAAATAATCGTTGAAATAAACAGAGAGAAAGTCGAGGTTCGGCTTTTTCTTATAGAAAAATAGAGGAAAAAATTATGGCAGTAATGAAAATCGAGTATTACTCACAAGTTTTGGATATGGAGTGGGGAGTGAATGTTCTTTATCCTGATGCCAATCGAGTGGAAGAACCAGATTGTAAAGATATTCCCGTCTTGTACCTCTTGCACGGGATGTCTGGCAATCATAATAGTTGGCTCAAGCGAACCAATGTAGAACGCCTGCTTCGAGGCACTAATCTCATCGTCGTTATGCCCAATACCAGCAATGGTTGGTACACTGATACCCAGTATGGTTTTGACTATTACACAGCTCTAGCAGAGGAATTGCCACAGGTTCTGAAACGCTTCTTCCCTAACATGACCAGTAAGCGTGAAAAAACCTTTATCGCTGGTCTTTCTATGGGAGGCTATGGCTGCTTCAAACTAGCTCTTGCAACAAATCGTTTTTCTCGTGCAGCTAGCTTTTCAGGCGCCCTTAGTTTTCAAGAGTTTTCTCCTGAAAGCCAAAACTTGGGAACACCAGCTTATTGGAGAGGTGTGTTTGGGGAGATTAAAGATTGGACAGCTAGCACCTATTCTCTAGAAAGTCTGGCTAAAAAATCGGACAAAAAGACCAAGCTCTGGGCTTGGTGTGGCGAGCAGGATTTCTTGTATGCAGCCAATAATCTGGCAGTGAAAAACCTCAAAAAAATAGGATTTGATGTGACCTATAGCCATAGCGCTGGAACTCACGAGTGGTATTATTGGGAAAAACAATTGGAACGGTTTCTAGCAACTCTGCCAATTGATTTCAAATTAGAAGAGAGATTAAGCTAGTTTAGTTTGTATTACTCTTTCAATAACCATGTCTTCTATGGAATAGAAACTAAAATATGTTTTTACTAGACTTTCTAAACAAAAATAGTAGAATAGTAGTTAAATTCTATTATTGTTGGAAAGAGAGTAAGAGATGTATCGTTATCAAATTGGCATTCCCACATTAGAATATGATCAGTTTGTTAAAGAACATGAATTAGTCAATGTATTACAAAGTAGTGCTTGGGAAGAGGTTAAGTCTGATTGGCAACATGAAAAGTTTGGCGTCTACCGAGGAGATAAATTACTGGCTACAGCTAGTATTTTGATTAAAACTCTTCTTCTAGGCTATAGAATGTTTTATATCCCAAGAGGTCCTGTTTTAGATTATAAGGATGCTAAACTCCTGAACTTTGTTCTTCAATCCATTAAGTCCTATGCTCGAAGCAAGAGAGCGATTTTTGTGATTTTTGACCCAAGTATTTGCCTGTCTCAAAGTTTAATTAATCAGGAAAAAACAGAATTTCCTGAAAATCTGGCTATTATTGATAGTTTGCAACAAATGGGAGTAAGGTGGTCAGGAAAAACAGAGGAAATGGGAGACACCATTCAACCTCGTATTCAGGCGAAAATATACAAGGAAAATTTTGAAGAAGATAAACTTTCCAAGTCAACAAAACAGGCTATTCGAACAGCACGGAATAAGGGGGTAGAGATTCAATTTGGTGGAACTGAATTATTGGAGTCTTTTTCCTTTTTGATGAAAAAAACCGAGAAGCGGAAAGAGATTCATTTGAGGAATGAAGCCTATTATAAAAAGTTATTAGATAATTTTAAGGACA
Organism: Streptococcus sp. CL6.35; assembly: GCF_049737915.1. Taxonomy (GTDB): domain Bacteria; phylum Bacillota; class Bacilli; order Lactobacillales; family Streptococcaceae; genus Streptococcus. Next base: position 97,795 of record NZ_JBKOTU010000003.1, read on the forward strand.
AGGCCTATATCACCTTGGCAACCTTGGATGTTTCTAAACGTTCGCAAGAATTAGAAGAACAGTTAGCGAAAAACAGAGCCTTGGAAGAGACCTTTACTGAGTCGACTCGAACTTCAAAAGTAGAAGCGCAGAAGAAGGAAAAAGAACGTTTGTTAGAGGAATTGACTTTCCTGCAGGAATATATGGATGCAGGTCAAGCAAGAGTTCCTTTAGCAGCTACCTTGACTTTAGAATTCGGACAAACTTCTGTCAATCTATACGCAGGAATGGATGAAGATTTTAGACGTTATAAAGCTCCTATTTTGACTTGGTATGAGACAGCTCGATATTCCTTTGAACGTGGCATTTTATGGCAAAATTTAGGAGGCGTCGAGAATGCTTTAGATGGTGGACTCTATCGTTTTAAAGCTAATTTTAATCCAACGATCGAAGAATACTTGGGTGAATTTACAATGCCTACCCATCCTCTCTATCCTCTGTTAAGACTTGCTCTTGATTTCCGTAAAACATTAAGAAAAAAACATAGAAAGTAAGTATATGGCACTAATTACACTCACGAAAGAAGAGTTTCAGGCTTATTCTGATCAGGTTTCTTCTCGTTCCTTTATGCAATCGGTCCAGATGGGGGACTTGTTAGAAAAAAGAGGAGCTCGAATTGTTTATCTAGCTTTGAAACAAGAAGGAGAAATTCAAGTTGCAGCTCTGGTTTATAGCTTGCCCATGCTGGGTGGTCTGCATATGGAGCTCAATTCGGGGCCGATTTATACCCAACAAGATGCTCTTCCAGTTTTTTATGCGGAGTTAAAAGAATATGCCAAGCAAAATGGTGTATTAGAGTTGCTTGTAAAACCTTATGAAACTTATCAAACTTTTGATAGCCAAGGTAATCCAATAGATGCTGAGAAAAAAAGTATTATTCAAGGTTTAACTGATTTAGGTTATCAATTTGATGGATTGACGACAGGGTATCCTAATGGAGAAGTCAGCTGGCATTACATCAAAGATTTGCAAGATTATGATGCTGTTTCCTTATTGAAATCTTTTAATAAAAATAGTATTCGCAACATTCAATCAGCCTTTGATTTTAATATTCTTATTCGCAATGCAGAACGGGAAGAAATTCCAATATTCAAAAAAATTATCGAAGAAACAGGTAAAAGACAAGGTTTTGAGGATAAGAATTTAGATTATTACATTAAATTGTATGATATGTTTGGAGATAGGGCGGATTTTCTAATTGCTGAAGTCAATCCGCAACAGTCTATAGATGCTTTAAATGTGAAGATGGCTAGTCTTGACAAGAAGTCGAAACAATTTCACCAGCAATACCAAGCTTTGCAAAAGAAAAAAGATTTTCTAACTAGTTTGGATAGTGAGTCTAGCAATGTTGCTCTAGCTTGTGCTTTAATAATCTACACAAATACAGAGGCAACCTACTTATTTGGGGGGTCGTACGCAGAGTATCAGAAGTTCTCAGCTCCATTTTTACTTCAATATCATGCGATGAAGCAGACAATGCAACGAAATATCCATCAATACAACTTCCTAGGTATTCAAGGGATTTTTGATGGTAGTGATGGTGTTTTACGTTTTAAACAAAATTTTAATGGTTATATTGTACGTAAAGCAGGAACTTTCCGTTATTATCCATCTCCCATAAAATATAAAGCTATTCAGTTACTTAAAAAAATATTAGGACGCTAAGATAAGAAAATCGGTCTTTAGCTTTCTTTCAGCTTGTTTTATTAAAATAGTCTTCATTTGCTAGAAAGGTGGAGGGACATGCGCTGGATTTTTCGTTTGATAGGGGCTTTCTTTTCTTTTGTGTGGCGTTTGTTTTGGCGCCTGGTTTGGATAGTCGTGCTCTTATGTGCTCTTGCTTTCGGTCTTCTCTGGTATCTGAACGGTGATTTTCAAGGAGCGCTAAAGCAAGCAGAGCGGTCAGTAAAAATTGGTCAACAAAGTATCGACCAATGGGAAAAAACAGGGCAACTGCCTAAGTTGAACCAGACAGATAGCCACCAACACTCTGAAGGAAGGTGGCCGCAGGCTTCTGCTCGTATTTACCTAGATCCGCAGATGGATTCACGCTTTCAAGAAGCTTATGTAGAAGCGATTCAGAATTGGAATCAAACGGGTGCTTTTAATTTTGAAATCGTGACTGAGGCCAGCAAGGCAGATATCTTGGCTACGGAGATGAATGACGGAGGTACTCCTGTGGCAGGAGAGGCAGAAAGTCAGACCAATCTCTTGACGGGGCAATTCTTGTCTGTCACGGTACGGTTGAATCACTATTATCTGTCCAATCCTAACTATGGCTATTCCTATGAGCGCATTGTCCATACGGCAGAACATGAGTTGGGTCATGCGATTGGCTTGGACCATACAGATGAAAAGTCTGTCATGCAACCTGCGGGTTCCTTTTATGGTATCCAGGAAGTGGATGTTGCAAACCTTCGAAAAATATATGAGACTAGTGAGTAGGGAACAATCTTTCCCTACTTTTTTGCTATAATGGAACTATGAATAACTTGATTAAATCAAAACTAGAACTCTTGCCGACCAGCCCTGGTTGCTACATTCACAAGGATAAAAACGGTACCATTATCTATGTAGGAAAGGCTAAAAATCTGCGTAATCGCGTGAGGTCTTATTTCCGTGGAAGTCATGATACCAAAACAGAGGCCTTGGTGTCTGAAATTGTAGATTTTGAATTTATCGTTACTGAGTCTAATATTGAGGCACTTCTCCTAGAAATCAACCTGATCAAGGAAAACAAGCCCAAGTACAATATCATGCTCAAGGATGATAAGTCCTATCCTTTCATCAAAATCACCAATGAGCGCTATCCTCGCTTGATTATCACCCGACAGGTCAAAAAGGACGGAGGTCTCTACTTTGGACCTTATCCAGATGTGGGAGCAGCCAATGAAATCAAGCGGTTGTTGGATCGGATTTTCCCTTTTCGCAAGTGTACCAATCCACCGTCTAAGGTTTGCTTTTATTACCATATCGGCCAGTGTATGGCCCACACCATATGTAATAAAGATGAGGCTTATTTCAAGTCCATGGCTCAGGAGGTTTCTGATTTTCTGAAAGGGCAGGATAACAAAATCATTGATGACCTAAAGGGAAAAATGGCAGCGGCAGCTCAGACTATGGAATTTGAACGTGCGGCGGAATACCGTGACCTAATTCAGGCCATTGGAACGCTTCGAACCAAGCAACGGGTTATGGCCAAGGATCTCCAAAATCGGGATGTCTTTGGCTACTATGTGGACAAGGGCTGGATGTGTGTCCAGGTTTTCTTTGTCCGTCAGGGAAAACTCATTGAGCGGGATGTCAATCTCTTTCCCTATTACAATGATCCGGATGAGGACTTTCTAACCTATGTAGGACAATTCTATCAAGAAAAATCTCATCTAGTTCCCAATGAGGTGCTGATTCCGCAGGATATTGACGAAGAAGCTGTCAAGGCTTTGGTAGACACCAAGATTGTCAAACCCCAGCGTGGAGAGAAAAAGCAACTGGTCAATTTGGCTATAAAGAATGCTCGTGTTAGTCTGGAACAGAAGTTCAATCTGCTAGAGAAATCAGTCGAAAAGACCCAAGGAGCTATTGAAAATCTAGGAAGTTTGCTCCAAATCCCGACCCCAGTCCGTATCGAGTCCTTCGATAACTCCAACATCATGGGGACTAGCCCTGTTTCGGCTATGGTGGTCTTTGTCAACGGCAAACCAAGTAAAAAAGATTATCGTAAGTACAAAATCAAGACTGTGGTTGGACCAGACGACTATGCTAGTATGCGTGAGGTTATCCGTAGACGCTATGGTCGAGTTCAACGTGAGGGTTTGACGCCGCCAGATTTGATTGTGATTGATGGGGGACAAGGTCAAGTCAATATTGCTAAACAAGTCATCCAAGATGAACTAGGCTTGGATATTCCAATTGCTGGGCTGCAAAAGAATGATAAGCACCAAACTCATGAATTGCTCTTTGGAGATCCGCTTGAGGTGGTGGAGTTGTCTCGCAATTCTCAGGAATTTTTCCTTCTCCAACGCATCCAAGATGAGGTGCACCGCTTTGCTATCACTTTCCATCGCCAACTGCGCTCTAAGAACTCCTTTTCATCACAATTGGATGGAATTGAAGGGCTGGGACCTAAACGCAAGCAAAATCTTATGAAGCATTTCAAGTCTCTGACCAAAATCAAGGAAGCCAGTGTGGATGAGATTGTCGAAGTTGGAGTACCAAGAGCAGTAGCAGAGGCTGTGCAGAGGAAGTTGAACCCGCAGGAAGCAGAAGCCTTAGCTCAAGTTGCGGAAGAACAAGTAGATTATCAAACAGAAGGAGAACACAATGAATTATAAAATCGCAATTTTATCAGATATTCATGGAAATACGACAGCTTTAGAAGCAGTGATTGCAGATGCTAAAAATCAAGGAGTCAGTGAATACTGGCTTCTGGGAGATATTTTTCTTCCCGGTCCAGGTGCAAGTGACTTGGTAGCCCTGCTAAAGGACCTTCCTATCACAGCCAGTGTTCGAGGCAATTGGGATGATTGTGTCCTTGAGGCCTTGGATGGTGAATACGGTTTGGAAGATCCACAAGAAATCCAGTCAATGCGAATGACTCAGTTTTTGATGGAGCGAATGGATCCTGCAACGATTGTCTGGCTACGAAGCTTGCCTTTGCTGGAAAAGAAAGAAGTTGAGGGGCTGCGCTTTTCTATCTCTCATAATTTACCTGACAAAAACTATGGTGGGGATCTACTGGTTGGGAATGATACAGAAAAATTTGACCAACTGCTAGATGAGGAAACGGACGTGGCAGTCTATGGTCATGTCCACAAGCAGTTGCTTCGTTACGGCAGTCAAGGGCAACAAATCATCAATTCAGGGTCGATTGGCATGCCCTATTTTAATTGGGAGGCGTTAAAAAATCACCGTGCCCAGTATGCCGTGATAGAAGTTGAAGATGGGGAATTGGTAAATATCCTATTTCGTAAAGTTGCTTATGACTATGAAGCGGAGTTGGAGTTGGCCAAATTCAAGGGGCTTCCTTTTATCGAAATGTATGAAGAGCTACGACGAGAAGACAACTATCAGGGGCACAATCTGGAACTATTAGCAAGCTTAATAGAAAAGCATGGGTATGTAGAAGATGTGAAGAATTTCTTGGAGGCTATAAAGTCAGAATATAAGATAGACTAGTTTCTTTAAGTAACTGAAAATTAATTGGAACTGGATGAGGGGATTCCTGATTTAAATGATTTTCTTCATTCAGTTGCTTATCCTTGTTCCAGTTTGTCTCTACGAAAAATCTCTGCAACCTCTTTCAAATTATGGTAGAATGGAAGCAGTAGAATTAGAAAAGGAAATCGATTATGAAATTTCTTGAATTAAACAAAAAACGTCATGCGCCTAAGCATTTCACTGATAAGCCGGTTGATCCAAAAGATGTGCGTACGGCTATCGAAATTGCAACCTTGGCACCAAGTGCCCACAACAGCCAGCCATGGAAATTTGTAGTGGTGCGTGAGAAAAATGCCGAACTAGCAAAATTGGCTTACGGTTCAAACTTTGAACAGGTATCATCAGCGCCTGTAACTATTGCCTTGTTTACAGACACAGATTTGGCTAAACGTGCTCGTAAGATCGCTCGTGTTGGTGGTGCTAATAACTTTTCTGAAGAGCAACTTCAATACTTTATGAAAAATTTACCTGCGGAATTTGCCCGTTACAGTGAGCAACAAGTCAGCGACTACCTAGCCCTCAATGCAGGTTTGGTTGCTATGAACTTGGTTCTCGCTCTTACAGACCAAGGAATCGGATCAAATCTGATTCTTGGTTTTGACAAATCAAAAGTCAACGAAGTTTTGAAAATCGAAGACCGCTTCCGCCCAGAACTCTTGATTACAGTGGGTTACACAGACGAAAAATTGGAACCAAGCTACCGCTTGCCAGTAGATGAAATCATCGAGAAAAGATAGAAAGAAGAAAAAATGACAGCAATTGATTTTACAGCAGAAGTAGAAAAACGCAAAGAAGACCTCTTGGCTGACTTGTTTAGCCTTTTGGAAATCAACTCAGAACGTGATGACAGCAAGGTTGATGCTGAACATCCATTTGGACCTGGTCCAGTAAAAGCCTTGGAAAAATTCCTTGAAATCGCAGACCGTGATGGCTATCCAACTAAAAATGTTGACAACTACGCAGGACATTTTGAGTTTGGTGATGGAGAAGAAGTTCTCGGTATCTTTGCCCACATGGACGTGGTTCCAGCTGGTAGCGGTTGGGACACAGACCCTTACACACCAACTATCAAAGACGGTCGTCTTTATGCGCGTGGAGCTTCTGACGATAAGGGTCCTACAACAGCTTGTTACTATGGTTTGAAAATCATCAAAGAATTGGGTCTTCCAACTTCTAAGAAAGTTCGTTTCATCGTCGGAACAGACGAAGAATCAGGTTGGGCAGATATGGACTACTACTTCGAGCACGTAGGACTTGCGAAGCCAGACTTCGGTTTCTCTCCAGACGCTGAATTCCCTATCATCAATGGTGAAAAAGGAAATATCACGGAATACCTCCACTTTGCAGGTGAAAATGCAGGTGTTGCCCGTCTTCACAGCTTCACAGGTGGTTTGCGTGAAAATATGGTACCTGAATCAGCAACAGCAGTCGTTTCAGGTGATTTGGCTGACTTGCAAGCTAAACTAGACACCTTTGTTGCAGAACACAAACTCAGAGGAGAAATTCAAGAAGAAGCTGGCCAATACAAGGTGACCATCATTGGTAAATCTGCCCATGGTGCCATGCCTGCTTCAGGTGTCAATGGCGCGACTTACCTAGCTCTCTTCCTCAGCCAGTTTGACTTTGCTGGTCCAGCCAAAGACTACCTTGACATCGCTGGTAAAATTCTCTTGAACGACCATGAGGGTGAAAATCTCAAGATTGCTCATGTGGATGAAAAGATGGGTGCTCTTTCTATGAATGCTGGTGTATTCCGTTTTGATGAAACAAGTTCTGACAATACCATTGCCCTTAACATCCGCTATCCAAAAGGAACAAGTCCAGAACAAATCAAGTCAATCCTTGAAAACTTGCCAGTTGCTTCTGTTAGCCTTTCTGAGCACGGTCACACGCCTCACTATGTGCCAATGGAAGATCCACTTGTGCAAACCTTGTTGAATGTTTATGAAAAACAAACTGGTCTTAAAGGTCACGAGCAAGTTATCGGTGGTGGAACCTTTGGTCGCTTGCTAGAACGAGGTGTTGCCTATGGTGCCATGTTCCCAGACTCAATTGACACCATGCACCAAGCCAATGAATTTATCGCCTTGGATGATCTCTTCCGAGCAGCAGCAATCTATGCCGAAGCTATTTATGAATTGATCAAATAAAACGATAGAAGTCTGAGATTGTATGCTTAGACTTCTTTTTGGAGGGAAAGTAGATGTCTCAAATCGAAAGAATCAAGCAGGCTATTATGGCAGATCCGCAGAATGTCAGCTATACAGAGCGTGGCATTGAGCCTCTCTTTGCAGCGCCAAAGACTGCTCGCGTCAATATCATCGGTCAGGCACCTGGACTTAAAACCCAAGAAGCAGGCCTTTACTGGAAAGATAAGAGTGGTGACCGTCTGAGAGACTGGCTAGGTGTGGATGAAGATACTTTTTACAATTCAGGATATTTTGCTGTTTTGCCTATGGATTTCTACTTTCCAGGGCATGGCAAGTCAGGTGATTTACCACCTCGAGCAGGATTTGCCGAAAAATGGCATCCACAGCTCTTGCAAGAATTACCAGATATCCAATTGACCCTCTTGATTGGCCAATATGCCCAAGCCTACTATTTACAGGAGAAAGTCAGTGGCAAAGTGACAGAACGGGTAAAACATTACCAGAACTACTTGCCAACCTATTTTCCATTAGTTCACCCCTCGCCTAGAAATCAAATCTGGATGGCCAAAAATCCTTGGTTTGAGTCAGAAGTGGTGCCAGATTTGAAAAAAAGAATTAAAACTATTTTATAGTCAATGAAAATCAAAGAGCAAACTAGGAAGCTAGCCGCAGGCTGTACTTGAGTACGGTAAGGCGACGCTGACGTGGTTTGAATTTGATTTTCGAAGAGTATTAGGAGAAAAAGAATGAAAGAAATAACCTTTGACGCATTTTACCAGCTTTACCAAAATGACCAACTTTCTTTAGTGGACGTGAGAGAAGTGGATGAGTTTGAAGCTCTTCATTTAGAAGGTGCTCAGAATCTTCCTCTGAGTCAATTAGCTGACACTTATGATCAATTGGACAAGGATCAGTTACATTATGTTATTTGTAAATCTGGAATGAGATCGGCGCGTGCTTGCCAATTCTTATCTGAACAAGGTTATGAGGTTATCAATGTTCAGGGTGGCATGTTAGCCTTTGAAGAACTTTAGACATTAGAATTTTCTCCTACTTGGTGTGGACTGGGTAGGGGATTTTATTTTTAGACAATTCTCATTTTTGAGAATCTTGAAAACATTCAATATTTACTTCGTGAAGCTTTTTTCATACTCCTATTCATGATATACTAGGTCAGTATTTTATAAATATGAAGGAGATTTTCATGGCTAAAAAAGGTGCCCTAACAGGTTTACTCCTGTTTGGAATATTTTTTGGTGCGGGGAACTTGATTTTTCCGCCTTCTCTAGGTGCACTATCTGGAGAACATTTTCTTCCTGCCATCGCAGGTTTTGTCTTTTCAGGTGTCGGTATCGCCGTCTTGACTCTTATTATTGGAACGCTAAATCCTAAAGGATATATCTACGAGATTTCAACAAAGATAGCGCCTTGGTTTGCGACTCTTTACCTCTCAGTTCTTTATTTGTCAATCGGTCCATTCTTTGCTATCCCACGTACTGCTACAACAGCTTACGAAGTAGGGATTAGCCCCCTTTTGTCGGATGCAAATAAAGGTCTTGGATTGATTGTCTTTACGGTTCTGTATTTTGCGGCAGCCTATCTAATCTCGCTTAATCCATCAAAAATCTTAGACCGTATCGGTCGTATTTTAACACCAGTCTTTGCGATTTTGATTGTTATCTTGGTTGTCCTAGGAGCTATCAAATACGGTGGAACAAGTCCTCAAGCTGCTTCAGCTGCTTATCAAGCTTCTGCCTTTGGTACAGGTTTCCTAGAAGGTTACAATACCTTGGACGCCCTTGCCTCAGTTGCCTTTAGCGTAATCGCAGTTCAAACCTTGAAACAACTTGGATTTTCAAGTAAGAAAGAATACATTTCAACCATTTGGGTTGTTGGTATCGTTGTTGCCCTTGCCTTCAGTGCTCTTTATATCGGTTTAGGTTTCCTTGGAAATCATTTCCCAGTACCAGCTGAAGCGATGAAGGGTGGGACACCAGGTGTTTACATCTTGTCACAAGCCACTCAAGAAATCTTTGGCTCAACAGCTCAACTCTTCCTTGCAGCTATGGTTACCGTAACCTGCTTCACAACAACAGTTGGTTTGATTGTGTCAACAGCTGAGTTCTTTAATGAGCGCTTCCCACAAATCAGCTACAAGGTTTATGCGACAGCCTTTACCTTGATTGGATTTGCCATTGCCAATTTGGGTCTTGATGCGATTATCAGGTACTCAATTCCAGTACTGGTTATCTTGTACCCAATCACGATTGCTATCGTTATGATTGTCATTGTCAACAAATTTGTAGCTCTTTCAAAACCAGGTATGCAGTTGACAATTGCTGTGGTTACAGCTATTGCCATTGCAAGCGTATTAGGAAGCTCGTTTAAGGTTGAGTTTCTTGCAAACCTTGTCAACGCTCTTCCTTTTGCCAAGGCATCACTCCCATGGTTAGTACCAGCTATTGTCGGAATCTTGCTCTCATTGGTTCTGCCAAACAAGCAAGAAAGCGATGTTTTTGAAATGGAATAATCATTAAAATCACTTTTGTAGCCAAGTCTACAGGAGTGATTTTCTTTTTTTATCCGATGATAAATGTGTTATAATAGGTAGCAAAAGAGGTGAAGAAATGAATCAAACAGTAGAATATATTAAAGAACTGACAGCCATTGCGTCGCCAACGGGCTTCACTCGTGAGGTTTCGGACTATTTAGTCAAGACTTTAGAAGGTTTTGGTTACCAGCCGGTCCGCACAGCCAAGGGTGGTGTCAATGTGACCATCAAAGGTCAAAATGATGAGGAGCACCGCTATGTGACTGCCCATGTGGATACTCTGGGTGCCATTGTCCGTGCTGTCAAACCAGACGGCCGTCTCAAAATGGACCGTATCGGTGGTTTCCCTTGGAACATGATTGAAGGAGAAAACTGTACTGTTCACGTAGCTAGCACAGGTGAAAAAGTATCAGGAACCATCCTCATCCACCAAACTTCTTGCCATGTCTATAAGGATGCAGGAACTGCAGAACGCACTCAGGACAATATGGAAGTGCGTTTGGATGCAAAAGTGACCAATGAAAAAGAAACTCGTGCTCTTGGTATTGAGGTCGGTGATTTTATCAGCTTTGATCCACGAACCGTCGTGACAGAGACAGGTTTTATCAAGTCTCGTCATTTGGACGATAAGGTCAGTGCAGCGATTTTGCTTAATCTGCTTCGTATTTATAAGGAAGAGAAGATTGAATTGCCCGTAACAACCCATTTTGCTTTTTCAGTCTTTGAAGAAGTGGGGCATGGAGCTAACTCTAATATTCCTGCTCAGGTAGTAGAATATCTGGCTGTGGATATGGGAGCTATGGGAGATGACCAGCAAACTGACGAATATACAGTGTCTATCTGTGTCAAGGATGCTTCTGGACCTTATCACTATGACTTCCGTCAACACTTGGTTGCCTTGGCGAAAGAACAAGACATTCCATTTAAGTTGGATATCTATCCATTTTATGGTTCGGACGCTTCAGCGGCTATGTCTGCAGGGGCTGAGGTTAAACACGCTCTACTTGGTGCTGGTATCGAGTCTAGCCACTCATATGAGCGCACTCATATTGACTCGGTGGTTGCAACGGAACGTATGGTTGATGCTTATCTTAAGAGCGCATTGGTAGACTAATATGTGTTTGATTTGCCAGAGAATTGAGCTCATCAAGAAGGGAGAAAGTCCCTATTTTGTCAAAGAGTTGGAAACAGGCTATCTTGTGGTTGGAGACCACCAGTATTTTGCAGGCTATAGTCTCTTTCTAGCCAAGGAACATGTCACCGAATTGCACCATTTGAAAAAGGAGACAAGACTCCATTTTCTAGAAGAAATGAGTTTAGTCCAAGAGGCAGTTGCCAAGGCCTTTGCTGCTGAGAAAATGAATATCGAACTGCTAGGAAATGGCGATGCCCATCTTCATTGGCATCTGTTTCCTAGACGAAGAGGTGATTTGAATGGACACGGTCTTAAGGGACGTGGTCCAGTCTGGTGGGTTCCTTTTGAAGAAATGACAGCAGAAACCTGCCAAGCAAAACCGGATGAGATTAAAAGATTAGTCAAACGTTTATCGTTAGAAGTAGATAAATTATTAGAAATAAAGGAGTAGAAATGAAAAAAAGATACCTTATCTTGACAGCTTTGCTAGCCATGAATCTAGCAGCTTGTTCACAAGAAAAAGCAAAAAATGAAGATGGCGCAGCTAAGACAGAACAAACAGCTAAAGCTGATGGCACAGTCGGCAGTAAGTCTAAAGGAGCTGCCCAGAAAAAAGCAGAAGTGGTTAACAAAGGAGACTACTATAGCATCCAAGGGAAATACGATGAAATCATCGTAGCCAATAAACACTATCCATTGTCGAAAGACTACAATCCAGGGGAAAATCCAACAGCCAAAGCAGAGTTGCTCAAACTCATCAAAGCTATGCAAGAGGCAGGTTTCCCAATCAGTGACCATTACAGTGGTTTTAGAAGTTATGAAACTCAGACAAAGCTCTACCAAGATTATGTCAACCAAGATGGGAAGGCTGCCGCTGACCGTTACTCTGCCCGACCTGGCTATAGTGAACACCAGACAGGATTGGCCTTTGATGTGATTGGGACTGATGGTGATTTAGTAACAGAAGAAAAAGCGGCTAAATGGCTCTTGGACCATGCGGCTGATTATGGCTTTGTTGTCCGTTATCTCAAAGGTAAGGAAAAAGAAACCGGTTATATGGCTGAAGAATGGCACATTCGTTATGTCGGAAAAGAAGCAAAAGAAATTGCAGAGAGTGGTCTCAGTTTGGAAGAATACTACGGCTTTGAAGGCGGAGATTACGTCGATTAAAAAAATAAAATTTTCTCTTGCAATTCTAGATAAATAGTGTATAATAGATGGGTATGTGTAAAGCATACTTGTGGGAGGTAAAAATCTTTAATTACCGCCAAAACCACAAAGGAGGATTTAAAAATGGCTAAAAAAGTCGAAAAACTTGTAAAATTGCAAATCCCTGCTGGTAAAGCTACACCAGCTCCACCGGTTGGACCTGCTCTTGGTCAAGCTGGTATCAACATCATGGGATTCACAAAAGAGTTCAACGCTCGTACAGCTGACCAAGCTGGTATGATCATTCCAGTTGTTATCTCAGTTTACGAAGATAAATCATTTACTTTCATCACTAAAACACCACCAGCTGCTGTTCTTTTGAAAAAAGCTGCAGGTGTTGAAAAAGGATCAGGTACACCTAACAAAACTAAAGTTGCTACAGTTACTCGTGCACAAGTACAAGAAATTGCAGAAACTAAAATGCCAGATTTGAACGCAGCAAACGTAGAGTCTGCAATGCGTATGATCGAAGGTACTGCTCGTTCTATGGGATTCACTGTTGTTGACTAATCAATAACACCCCCAATATAACCCGCAAGACTTCATCATTTCGAGGAGTGACGTGGGAGATGAAAATCGATTGAACCACTTACAAGGAGAATAGAAAATGGCTAAAAAAAGCAAACAACTTCGTGCTGCTCTTGAGAAAATCGACAGCACAAAAGCATACAGCGTAGAAGAAGCTGTAGCACTTGCAAAAGAAACTAACTTTGCAAAATTTGACGCAACTGTAGAAGTTGCTTACAACTTGAACATCGACGTTAAAAAAGCTGACCAACAAATCCGTGGAGCAATGGTATTGCCAAACGGTACTGGTAAAACTTCACGCGTTCTTGTTTTCGCACGTGGTGCAAAAGCTGAAGAAGCAAAAGCTGCTGGTGCAGACTTTGTTGGTGAAGATGACCTTGTTGCTAAAATCAACGATGGTTGGTTGGACTTCGACGTAGTTATCGCTACACCTGACATGATGGCTCTTGTTGGACGTCTTGGACGTGTCCTTGGACCACGTAACTTGATGCCAAACCCTAAAACTGGTACTGTAACAATGGATGTTGCTAAAGCAGTTGAAGAGTCTAAAGGTGGTAAAATCACTTACCGTGCTGACCGTGCAGGTAACGTTCAAGCAATCATCGGTAAAGTATCATTTGAAGCTGAAAAATTGGTTGAAAACTTCAAAGCTTTCAACGAAACAATCCAAAAAGCAAAACCAGCTACAGCTAAAGGAACTTACGTAACAAACTTGACTATCACAACTACTCAAGGTGTTGGTATCAAAGTTGACGTAAACTCACTTTAATCAGTAGCTTATATCAGAGAACGAGTGCGAAAGTGCTCGTTTTTTATCTTTAGTTATTGATTCTAAAGAATCGATGTGGCTTCATTCGTTTTTTCTTTTATGACTTATGAGAAAAATTTAGAGAAAGTGTTGTATTCTATTATTGAAATTATTGAGGTTATGAGATAAAATCCGAACGATTTTTTTAGAGGTATTAATGGTAGATGTATAGATAAGTGTATAGATTCTTAAAAATGTTAACACAGGCTTATAAAAAGGCTGTAAATATAATATTTAGGTTATAAAAATAACGAAAACATAAAATATTCAATTTAAAGATAAAATCGAAAAACCGTACATTAAATTCGGATGTTTGTTTAAAAAATCATAAAATAGAAATATTATTTAATGGGATTTAAAAAAATAAAATAAAAAGCGAAAGATTTATAAGAGATTTGAAGATTCAAAATAAAAAGTGCTTGCAAAATATTTGAAAATATAGTATTATAATTATGCATGTTAATTGTGGATGATAAAAATTCCTCTTTTAAGTTTTAAGAGAGGAATTTTTATTTTTGTCTATATATTAAATTCTAAAATCCCATATTATGTATAAAGTAAGATAAAGTTTATATTTTATCCATAATAGATATAATATAGCTATAAATACTTATGTAATGCAAATTCAAATATTATTACCACATTCACACCAGAGAAAGATTATGTATGAACTGGTGAAGGAGTAACTGTTGTAAGAAAAGATAAAGCAGGAAAAACAATCTCTGCTAAATACACTCCAACAGTTCGTCCGGGTACAGACTATGTAGATGAAAATGGTAAAGAAATTCCAGAATTCCCAAGTAAAGATGGAGAAAAACCTAAGAAAGATATTCCAGGCTACCGCTTTGTGGAAACTAAACCACTTCCAAACGGAGATGTTGAGCATATTTACAATAAAAGTAACGCCACCAGCTCCAACACCTTCACCTGTTCCTCAACCAAATCCAGGTAATCAAAATATTACAATTTGGACAGATGAAAATGGAAATCCAGTGAAACCATCTGAACCAGGTTCTAAAGAGCCAGGAACAATTCCAGATTACGAATATGTGAAGACTGTGACGGTCAAAATGGAAGTATCAGACATATCTTCAGAAAAGTTCAAACTCCAGCTCCAGTTGAACCAAGTCAACCAGTACAACCGGTAGAGCCAGCAATGCCTGAACAGCCAGCTAAACCTCAAGTACCGGCTACTCCAGCACAACCAGTACAACCAACAGCAGTGAAAGAAGCTGAAGGTAAGCGTGAATTGCCAAACACTGGTACAAAAGACAATGCTAGCCTTGCAGCACTTGGACTTCTCGGAGTATTGAGTGGATTTGGTCTTGTAGCTCGCAAGAAGAAAGAAGACTAAGCTTTCTAATTGATATGATTTGTTTACAATGAATATATCTGTTTAAACCTGATGAATCATTCGATTCATCAGGTTTTTTCGGCTCTTTGTCAACTGTATGCTTTTGATTCTAGTTTATCAAATAATAGATTAGAATTGTCAGATAATATCATTTTATGTTATAATGAAGAAAAAACAGAGGTGTTCAAATGTCAGAAGCAGGTCATAAGTTTTTAGCAAAATTGGGGAAAAAACGCTTACGTCCAGGTGGAAAACGTGCCACAGATTGGTTAATTGCAGAAGGAGGATTTTCAAAAGAAAAGAGAATACTAGAGGTTGCGTGTAATAGGGGAACTACAGCAATTGAGTTGGCACAGCGTTTTGGTTGTAAGATAACTGCTGTTGATATGGATGCTCAAGCTTTAGAAGTGGCTAAAAAATCTGCTGAAACGGCAGGTGTTGGTCATTTGATCAGGTTTGAAAGAGCAAATGCAATGAAACTTCCTTATGAAGATGCTAGTTTTGATATTGTTATAAACGAAGCTATGCTGACTATGCAAGCCGATCAAGCTAAGAAAAAATGTGTAAAGGAGTATCTAAGGGTTTTAAAACCTGAAGGTCTTCTCTTGACACATGATGTGCTTCTTAAGGAAGCTAAAGAGTCTGTCAGACAGGAACTGTCACAAGCAATTCATGTAAATGTAGGTCCTTTAACTCAAGATGGTTGGGAACAGGTGATGATAGAATCAGGTTATCGTGATGTGAAAGTATTGACTGGTGAAATGACATTAATGAAATTATCAGGTATGATTTATGACGAAGGTTGGCTAGGAACTTTGAAAATTTGTGTAAATGCTTGTAAAAAGGAGAATAGAAAGCAGTTTTTAACTATGTATAAAATGTTCGCTAAGAATAAAAAGAACTTGGGCTTTATTGCTATGGCTAGTCATAAATCGTCAAATCGTTAGATAATCATTGATGTTAACTTTTCCTTTCTTCTTTCTTAAAAAATATGCTATAATAGAGAGTAAAAACTTTGAAAGAAAGAAAAAGATGAATTTAAAAGATTACATTGCAACAATTGAAAATTATCCAAAGGAAGGGATTACCTTCCGTGATATCAGTCCTTTGATGGCTGATGGGAATGCTTATAGCTACGCTGTTCGTGAAATCGTTCAGTATGCTACTGACAAGAAAATCGACATGATTGTAGGTCCTGAGGCTCGCGGTTTTATCGTAGGCTGTCCAGTTGCCTTTGAGTTAGGAATTGGTTTTGCACCTGTTCGTAAACCAGGTAAATTACCACGCGAAGTCATTTCTGCTGACTACGAAAAAGAATACGGGGTTGATACCTTGACTATGCATGCGGATGCCATTAAGCCAGGTCAACGTGTTCTTATTGTAGATGATCTCTTGGCAACAGGTGGAACTGTTAAGGCAACTATCGAAATGATTGAAAAACTTGGTGGTGTTGTAGCAGGCTGTGCCTTTCTTGTTGAATTGGATGAATTGAACGGCCGTGAAAAAATCGGTGACTACGATTACAAAGTTCTTATGCATTATTAATCAAAAACAGTCCCTAGGGCTGTTTTCTCTACATTAGGATATAAAAATAGACTATAGCTAGT
Source organism: Streptococcus sp. CL6.35 (assembly GCF_049737915.1). Taxonomy (GTDB): domain Bacteria; phylum Bacillota; class Bacilli; order Lactobacillales; family Streptococcaceae; genus Streptococcus. Next base: position 114,393 of record NZ_JBKOTU010000003.1, read on the forward strand.
TAGAGAAAAAGTATAATTGAAAACTATATCTTCTTGCAGTATAATAAAAGGACTAGGTGTTTGAGTTTTAGCTTCAAACATATGCAATGATTCCTGAAAAAGTACAGTTAGGAGAGGGTTATGCCGATTCGAATTGATAAAAAATTACCAGCTGTTGAGATTTTACGGACAGAGAACATCTTTGTCATGGATGATCAACGTGCGGCCCACCAAGATATCCGTCCTTTGAAGATTTTAATCTTAAATCTTATGCCACAAAAAATGGTCACAGAGACCCAGTTGTTGCGCCACTTGGCTAATACACCCCTACAACTGGATATTGATTTTCTCTATATGGAGAGCCACCGTTCTAAAACAACTCGTTCAGAGCACATGGAGACCTTCTATAAAACCTTTCCTGAAGTCAAGGATGAGTATTTTGATGGGATGATCATCACGGGTGCTCCAGTTGAGCATTTACCATTTGAGGAAGTGGACTATTGGGAGGAATTTAGACAGGTGCTTGAGTGGTCCAAGACTCATGTCTATTCGACCCTTCATATCTGTTGGGGAGCTCAGGCTGGTCTTTATCTGCGCTATGGAGTGGAAAAATACCAGATGGATAGTAAGTTATCGGGTATCTATCCTCAGGACACCTTAAAGGAAGGTCATCTTCTTTTTAGAGGCTTTGACGATAGCTATGTATCTCCTCATTCACGGCATACGGAGATTTCTAAGGAAGAGGTCTTAAACAAAACCAATCTCGAGATTTTATCAGAAGGACCTCAGGTTGGGGTTTCGATTTTGGCCAGTCGTGATTTGCGAGAAATTTATAGTTTTGGACATTTGGAATATGACCGTGATACCTTGGCAAAAGAGTATTTTAGAGATCGTGACGCAGGTTTAGATCCACATATTCCAGAAAATTACTTTAAGGATGATGATGTCAACCAGACACCTTGTCTTTGTTGGTCTTCATCAGCAGCCCTCTTTTTCAGTAACTGGGTGAATTATGCGGTGTATCAGGAGACGCCTTTTGACTGGAGAAAAATAGAAGATGATGCATCTGCATTTGGGTATTTATAAGAGGAATTATGACATATTTAGACGCTTTTAAATCAGGGAACTTGGTTTTACCGAGTGCCCTGCTCTTGCATTTTAAGGAACTCTTTCCTTCCAGCGACGATTTTCTGGTCTGGCAATTTTTCTATTTGCAAAATACGACAGGCTTAGAAGAAATGTCGCCAAGCCAGATTGCTGAAAGGATTGGTAAGGAAATTTCGGATGTCAATCAGGCTATTTCTAATCTGACGGAAAGGGGACTGCTTCAGTATCGAACGATTGAATTGAATGGTGAAATCGAATTGCTTTTTGATGCTAGTTTGGCTTTGGAACGTTTGGATGACTTGCTTGGAGTCGCTCATTCAAGTTCAGATCAGTTGACACCTCAAAACCAACTTAAGGATTTGGTAGAAACCTTCCAGCAGGAGTTGGGGCGCTTATTGACCCCTTTTGAAATTGAGGATTTGACTAAGACACTAAAGGAAGACGGAGCCAGTGCTGACTTGATTAAGGAAGCTCTTCGTGAAGCTGTTTTGAATGGAAAACAAAACTGGAAGTACATTCAGGCGATTTTGAGAAATTGGCGCCATGAAGGTATCAAAAGTGTGGCTCAAATCGAGGCCAAGCGGGCAGAGAGAGAAGCGAGCAATCCTCAGTTGACACAGCTATCGACAGATTTCAGAAATGCTATGGATCTCTGGAAGGATTGATCGTTACAAGCAGGCTTGAAATCCGAGTAAGATTTGCAAGCTGTGTATAATTGTGATAAAATAAGTAGAAAATAAATTGAAAAAAGAGGTATGTGAAATGTCACGTAAACCATTTATCGCTGGTAACTGGAAAATGAACAAAAATCCAGAAGAAGCTAAAGCATTCGTTGAAGCAGTTGCATCAAAACTTCCTTCATCAGACCTTGTTGAAGCAGGTATCGCAGCTCCAGCTCTTGATTTGACAACGGTTCTTGCAGCTGCAAAAGGTTCAAACCTTAAAGTTGCTGCTCAAAACTGCTACTTTGAAAATGCAGGTGCTTTCACTGGTGAAACAAGCCCACAAGTTTTGAAAGAAATCGGTACTGACTACGTTGTTATCGGTCACTCAGAACGCCGTGACTACTTCCATGAAACTGACGAAGATATCAACAAAAAAGCAAAAGCAATCTTTGCAAACGGTATGCTTCCAATCATCTGTTGTGGTGAGTCACTTGAAACTTATGAAGCTGGGAAAGCTGCTGAATTCGTAGGTGCTCAAGTATCTGCTGCATTGGCTGGATTGACTGCTGAACAAGTTGCTGCATCAGTTATCGCTTATGAGCCAATCTGGGCTATCGGTACTGGTAAATCAGCTTCACAAGACGACGCACAAAAAATGTGTAAAGTTGTTCGTGACGTTGTAGCTGTTGACTTTGGTCAAGAAGTTGCGGACAAAGTTCGTGTTCAATACGGTGGTTCTGTTAAACCTGAAAACGTTGCTTCATACATGGCTTGCCCAGACGTTGACGGTGCCCTTGTTGGTGGTGCGTCACTTGAAGCTGAAAGCTTCTTGGCTTTGCTTGACTTTGTAAAATAATCAGTAGCAAAAGCTAGGTGGAACAGCATTCGAATGCTTGTTCCATTTTTTATAGGAGAGGAAAGATTGAAAACAAAGATTGGAAAAATTGGATTAGCAAGTATCTGTTTACTCGGCTTGGCAATTAATCATGTCGCTGCAAATGAAACCGAAGCTTCAAAAACTTCGCAGGATACAACGACAGTTTCAAGTAGTTCAGAGCAAAATCAGTCTTCTAATAAAACTCAAACGAGCACAGGTGTAAAGACCAATGCTTCTGCCCACTGGGAGGGGGATTATTATGTAAAGGCTGATGGTTCCAAAGCCAAGAGTGAGTGGATTTTTGATAACTACTATAAGGCTTGGTTTTATATTAAGTCAGACGGTCGTTATGCTCAAAATGAGTGGCAGGGCAATTACTACCTAAAATCAGGTGGTTATATGGCTAAGAATGAATGGGTTTATGATAATGCCTATAAGAATTGGTTTTACCTGAAATCCGATGGTTCTTATGCTAACCAGGAATGGCACGCTGTTGGAGGTAAATGGTACTATTTTAAAAAATGGGGCTATTTAGCTAAAAGTCAATGGCAGGGAAGTTATTTCCTAAATAGTCAAGGTGCTATGATGCAAAATGAATGGCTTTATGATCCAACTTATTCTTCTTATTTCTACCTGAAGTCTGATGGTTCTTATGCTAATGAACAGTGGCAAAAGGTAGATGGCAAGTGGTACTATTTCAAGAAGTGGGGTTACATGGCTCAAGATGAGTGGCATGGAAACTATTATTTGACAGGAAGTGGTGCTATGGCTACTGGTGAATTAGTCATGGATGATGCTCGCTATATTTTTTCTGACTCAGGTGAGTTAAAAGAAAAGAAAGACTTGAATGTTGGCTGGGTTCACCGAAATGGCAGACGTTATTTCTTTAACCATCGTGAAGAACAAGTTGGGACTGATCAAGTTAAAAAGGTCATCGATGTCAGTGAACACAATGGTCGTATCAGTGACTGGAAAAAAGTCATCGATGATAATGGAGTAGATGGCGTTATTGTTCGCTTGGGATATAGCGGTGTAGAAGATAAGGAATTGGCTTATAATATTCAAGAATTTAATCGTTTGGGCATTCCTTATGGTGTTTATCTTTATACCTATGCCGAAAATGAAACAGATGCTGAAGATGATGCTAATCAAACCATTGAACTCTTGAAAAAATACAAGATGAACTTGTCTTACCCTATCTATTATGATGTTGAGAACTGGGAATATGGAAATAAGACTAAGAGAGCTCCAAGTGATACTGGAACCTGGGTCAAGATTATCAACAAGTATATGGCAACAATGAAGCAGGCTGGTTATCAAAATGTGAATGTTTATAGCTATCGTCAACTCTTGCAAACACGCTTAAATCATCCAGATATTTTACAGCATGTCAACTGGGTTGCAGCTTATACGGATGCGCTTGATTGGAATAATCCTCATTATTCAGGAGAAAAAGGATGGCAATATACTTCATCTGACTCTCTTAAAGGGATTCGAGGACGTGTGGATGTTAGCGTCTGGTATTAAGATGTAAAACTGAGAAAAGAGTGTACATTTGTATGCTCTTTTCTTTATTTTATCTCTGTTAAGAGAGATTGAAAGTGACTGGGTTTCATTCTAAAAAATTCTTAAATTATCAGTCTATTGCAACTTTTCTCATGTGAGTCATTTGGCTTGCTATTGGTTTTACTTAGTAGTATACTAAGGTAGTAATCATTAAGAAGTGGTTACAAAAAATAATAAACGAGGTAAAATAAAATGGTAGAATTGAAAAAAGAAGCAGTAAAAGACGTAACATCATTGACAAAAGTAGCGCCAGTAGCATTGGCAAAAACAAAGGAAGTATTGAACCAAGCTGTTGCTGATTTGTACGTAGCTCACGTTGCTTTGCACCAAGTACACTGGTATATGCGCGGTCGTGGTTTTCTTGTGTGGCATCCAAAAATGGATGAATACATGGACAGCCTTGATGGCTATCTTGACGAAATCAGCGAACGTTTGATTACACTTGGTGGCAGCCCATTCTCTACTTTGACAGAATTCCTTCAACATAGTGAAATCGAAGAAGAAGCTGGTGAATACCGTAATGTTGAAGAAAGCTTGGAACGTGTCCTAGATGTTTATCGTTATCTCATCACTCTGTTCCAAAAAGCTTTGGATGTTACTGATGAAGAAGGTGATGATGTGACAAACGATATCTTTGTTGGTGCTAAAGCTGAACTTGAGAAAACGGTTTGGATGCTTGCGGCAGAACTTGGACAAGCACCTGGTTTGTAAGAAATAGAATAATCATATAAAAATCTGTAGGATGCCTCTTACGGATTTTTTTCTATTCTGTAAGCTATTCCAAACCAGTCTTTTTTTGAGTTTTTTGATAAAATAGTACTATCAGTGAAAAGGATGGAAGCATGACTAAGAAAATTGTAGCTATTTGGGCCCAGGATGAAGAGGGTGTGATTGGTAAGGACAATCGTCTGCCTTGGCATTTGCCAGCAGAACTGCAACACTTCAAAGAAACAACTCTGAATCATGCTATCTTGATGGGACGTGTGACCTTTGATGGAATGGGGCGTCGTCTGCTTCCAAAACGGGAGACCTTGATTTTGACTCGTAACCCAGAAGAAAAGATAGATGGGGTTGCTACTTTTCACGATATCCAGTCTGTTCTAGACTGGTATCAGGGTCAAGACAAGAATCTCTATATTATCGGTGGGAAGCAAATTTTTCAGGCTTTTGAGCCCTACCTTGACGAAGTGATTGTGACTCAAATTCATGCTCGGGTGGAAGGAGATACCTATTTCCCTGAAGAATTTGACTTGTCTCTTTTTGAGACAGTTTCAAGCAAATTTTACGCTAAAGATGAGAAAAATCCTTATGATTTTACCATCCAATACCGCAAGAGAAAGGAAGTCTAATGGAACGTAGTATATTTGGTTTTTTCACAGCCATGCTGTGTTTGGTCTGCTTGCTTGCAGGAGCACAGGCTTTTCGTAAAAAGCGCTATGGACTTTCTGTCCTGCTCTGGTTAAATGCCTTTACCAATTTGGTCAATAGTATCCATGCTTTTTACATGACCTTATTTTAGATAGAATGACAGTATAGAATAGAACGGAAGGAAATTATGCCTACAACTAGGAATAATGATATGATGGTTTATTGCTCATTTTGTGGCAAAAGCCAAGAAGAAGTACAAAAAATAATCGCTGGGAACAACGCCTTTATCTGTAATGAATGTGTGGAGTTAGCCCAGGAAATCATTCGTGAGGAGTTGGCGGAAGAAGTCTTGGCAGACTTGTCTGAAGTTCCAAAACGAATCGAACTCCTCCACATCTTGAATCACTACGTAATCGGTCAAGATCGTGCCAAACGGGCTTTAGCAGTAGCAGTATACAACCACTATAAACGCATCAATTTCCACGATACGCGTGAAGAGTCAGAAGATGTGGATTTGCAGAAATCAAATATCTTGATGATTGGCCCAACTGGTTCAGGGAAAACTTTCCTTGCTCAGACCTTGGCTAAGAGCTTGAATGTACCTTTTGCAATTGCGGATGCGACAGCTCTTACGGAGGCTGGTTATGTAGGTGAGGATGTGGAAAATATCCTCCTCAAACTCTTGCAGGCTGCTGACTTTAACATTGAACGTGCAGAGCGTGGCATTATCTACGTGGATGAAATTGACAAGATTGCTAAGAAGAGCGAGAACGTGTCTATCACACGTGATGTTTCTGGTGAAGGGGTGCAACAAGCCCTTCTCAAGATTATCGAGGGAACAGTTGCAAGCGTGCCGCCTCAAGGTGGACGTAAACATCCACAACAAGAGATGATTCAAGTGGATACTAAAAATATCCTCTTCATCGTGGGTGGTGCCTTTGATGGCATTGAAGAAATCGTCAAACAACGTCTGGGTGAAAAAGTCATCGGATTTGGTCAAAACAATAAGGCGATTGACGAAAACAGCTCTTACATGCAAGAAATTATCGCAGAAGATATTCAAAAATTTGGTATTATCCCTGAGTTGATTGGACGCTTGCCAGTCTTTGCAGCTCTTGAGCAATTGACTGTTGATGACTTGGTTCGTATTTTGAAAGAGCCAAGAAATGCCTTGGTCAAACAGTACCAAACCTTGCTATCTTATGATGATGTCGAGTTGGAATTTGACGACGAAGCCCTTCAAGAGATTGCCAATAAGGCCATTGAACGCAAAACGGGTGCGCGTGGTCTTCGCTCGATTATCGAAGAAACAATGCTGGACGTCATGTTTGAAGTACCGAGTCAGGAAAATGTGAAATTGGTCCGCATCACTAAAGAAGCTGTCGATGGAACGGATAAACCAATCCTAGAAACAGCCTAGAGGTGACTATGGAACTTAATACACACAATGCTGAAATCTTGCTCAGTGCAGCTAATAAATCCCATTATCCGCAGGATGAACTGCCAGAGATTGCCCTAGCAGGGCGTTCCAATGTTGGCAAGTCTAGCTTTATCAACACTATGTTGAACCGTAAGAATCTCGCCCGAACATCAGGGAAACCTGGTAAAACCCAGCTTCTCAACTTCTTTAATATCGATGATAAGATGCGCTTTGTGGATGTGCCTGGTTATGGCTATGCCCGCGTTTCCAAAAAGGAACGTGAAAAGTGGGGGCGCATGATTGAGGAGTATCTGACAACTCGGGAAAATCTCCGTGCAGTTGTTAGTCTAGTTGACCTCCGTCATGACCCATCAGCAGATGATGTGCAGATGTACGAATTTCTCAAGTATTATGAGATTCCGGTTATCATTGTGGCGACCAAGGCGGACAAGATTCCTCGTGGTAAATGGAACAAGCACGAATCAGCAATCAAAAAGAAATTAAACTTTGACCCAAGTGACGACTTCATCCTCTTTTCATCTGTCAGCAAGGCAGGGATGGATGAGGCTTGGGATGCAATCTTAGAAAAATTGTGAGAAAAAGAAAATGGCAAAAACAATTCATACAGACAAAGCTCCAGAGGCTATCGGACCCTATGTTCAAGGAAAAATCGTTGGCAACCTTTTGTTTGCTAGTGGTCAAGTTCCTCTCTCTCCTGAAACTGGGGAAATCGTTGGAGAAACGATTCAAGAACAGACCGAACAAGTCTTGAAAAACATTGGTGCTATTTTGGCAGAAGCAGGAACTGACTTTGACCATGTTGTCAAAACAACTTGCTTTTTGAGCGATATGAACGACTTTGTTCCTTTTAACGAGGTTTACCAAACGGCCTTTAAAGAGGAATTCCCAGCTCGTTCAGCTGTGGAGGTAGCTCGTCTTCCTCGTGATGTAAAAGTCGAAATCGAAGTCATCGCAGAGATTGGATAAGCTAGTTGAAGTTTGGTGTTGCCAAACTTCTTTTGATATAAGGAGAAAAAGATGACAAAGAAACAACTTCACTTGGTGATTGTGACAGGAATGAGTGGTGCAGGGAAAACAGTTGCCATTCAGTCCTTCGAAGATTTGGGTTATTTTACTATTGATAATATGCCGCCAGCCCTCTTGCCTAAGTTTTTGCAGTTGGTGGAAACAAAGGAAGATGACCATAAGTTGGCCTTGGTAGTGGATATGCGTAGCCGTTCTTTCTTTTCAGAAATTCAAGCTGTCTTGGATGAGTTGGAAAATCAAGATGATTTGGATTTCAAAATTCTCTTTTTGGATGCAGCTGATAAGGAATTGGTTGCTCGTTACAAGGAAACCAGACGGAGTCACCCACTAGCAGCAGACGGTCGTATTTTAGATGGAATCAAGTTGGAACGTGAACTCTTGGCACCTTTGAAAAATATGAGTCAAAATGTGGTGGATACGACTGAACTTACTCCTCGTGAGCTGCGTAAAACCATTGCAGAGCAGTTTTCAGATCAAGAGCAAGCCCAGTCTTTCCGTATCGAAGTCATGTCTTTTGGTTTTAAATATGGAATCCCAATTGATGCGGACCTAGTCTTTGATGTCCGTTTCTTGCCAAATCCCTATTACCTTCTAGAACTGAGAAACCAAACGGGTGTGGATGAACCAGTTTATGATTATGTCATGAACCATCCTGAGTCAGAAGACTTTTATCAGCATTTGTTGGCCTTGATTGAGCCGATTTTACCAAGTTACCAAAAGGAAGGGAAGTCCGTTTTGACCATTGCCATGGGTTGTACAGGTGGACAACACCGTAGTGTGGCCTTTGCTAAACGCTTGGCGCAGGACTTATCCAAGAATTGGCCTGTTAATGAAGGGCATCGCGACAAAGACCGAAGAAAGGAAACGGTAAACCGTTCATGAGAAAACCAAAAATAACGGTGATTGGTGGAGGGACTGGGATCCCTGTCATTCTAAAAAGTCTGCGGGAAAAAGATGTGGAAATCGCTGCTATCGTAACGGTGGCGGATGATGGTGGTTCTTCAGGTGAACTCAGAAAAAATATGCAGCAGTTGACACCGCCAGGTGATCTTCGCAATGTCCTTGTGGCCATGTCGGATATGCCTAAGTTTTATGAGAAAGTCTTTCAGTATCGCTTTTCTGAGGATGCAGGAGCCTTTGCTGGCCATCCGTTGGGAAATCTCATTATTGCTGGCCTGTCAGAAATGCAGGGTTCGACCTACAATGCCATGCAGTTACTGAGCAAATTTTTCCATACAACTGGGAAGATTTATCCTTCCAGTGACCATCCCTTGACCCTTCATGCAGTCTTTCAGGATGGGACAGAAGTTGCTGGAGAGAGCCATATTGCAGACCATCCAGGCATGATTGACCATGTCTATGTGACCAATACCCTCAACGATGATACGCCTCTGGCCAGCCGTCGAGTAGTGCAGACCATTCTTGAAAGTGACATGATTGTCCTCGGACCTGGTTCTCTATTTACCTCTATTTTGCCCAATATCGTGATTAAGGAAATCGGGCAGGCGCTTTTGGAAACCAAGGCAGAGATTGCCTATGTCTGCAATATTATGACCCAACGTGGGGAGACGGAACACTTTACAGATAGTGACCACGTGGAGGTCCTGCATCGTCACCTTGGTCGCCCTTTTATCGATACTGTTTTGGTGAATATCGAAAAAGTGCCTCAGGAATACATGAATTCCAACCGTTTTGATGAATACTTGGTGCAGGTGGAACATGATTTTGCTGGTCTTTGTAAGCAAGTTCCGCGCGTGATTTCATCCAACTTCCTTCGTCTGGAAAATGGGGGTGCCTTTCACGATGGAGATTTGATCGTGGATGAGTTGATGCGCATCATACAGGTGAGAAAATGAGTTTCACAGTAGCAGTAAAAGAAGAAATCCTGGGTCAGCACCATCTGAGCCGGCATGAATTATCCGCCATTATCAAGATGTCTGGTAGCATCGGTCTCTCGACCTCGGGCCTAACCTTGTCTGTCGTGACAGAAAATGCCAAACTGGCTCGTCACCTCTATGAGTCCTTTCTCCATTTCTATGAAATCAAATCGGAAATCCGACACCACCAAAGAAGTAATCTTCGTAAGAATCGGGTCTATACCGTTTTTACAGATGAAAAGGTGCAGGACTTGTTGAGTGATTTGCACTTGGCAGACTCTTTCTTTGGTCTGGAAACAGGTATTGATCAGGAGATTTTATCAGATGAGGAAGCAGGTCGTGCTTATCTTTGTGGCGCTTTCTTGGCAAATGGAAGTATTCGTGACCCTGAGTCAGGCAAGTACCAGTTGGAAATCAGTTCTGTTTATCTGGACCACGCGCAAGGGATTGCCTCACTTCTCCAGCAATTTTTACTAGATGCTAAGGTGCTTGAGCGCAAGAAGGGAGCTGTGACCTATCTCCAGCGAGCCGAAGATATTATGGACTTCTTGATTGTCATCGGAGCCATGCAGGCGCGTGATAATTTTGAGCGGGTTAAGATTTTGCGAGAAACCCGTAACGACCTTAATCGAGCCAATAATGCCGAGACAGCTAATATCGCTCGGACAGTTTCTGCCAGTATGAAGACCATCAACAATATCAGCAAAATCAAAGATATCATGGGCTTAGAAAACCTGCCAGTGGATTTGCAGGAAGTGGCGCAGCTGCGGATTCAGCACCCAGACTACTCTATCCAGCAGTTAGCAGATAGCCTCAGCAATCCCCTTACAAAAAGTGGTGTCAACCACAGACTTAGAAAAATAAACAAGATTGCTGATGAACTATAAAACCACGAATCGCATTTGACTCGTGGTTCTTTTTTTATAAACTAGTAGAGTGTTTTGGTTGTACTTTTTGCTCAGGGTCGATGTAGTTGATAGCATTGTTGACAGCAGTTGGAGCTTCTCCGAGGCCTGTCGCAATCAGATCAATTTTTCCTTCATAGTAGCAACAGTCACCGATAGCATAGATACCTGCTTTGCTGGATTCCTGTTTGCTGTTGACGATAATCTTGTGACGGTTGAGGTCCAGACCCCAGTTTTTAAGGTTACCGACAGAAGATTTGAAACCATAGTTGACAAAGAGGTGGTCTAGGTCAATAGTTTCTGTTTCATCAGATTTAACTTTTGTGATTTCCAACTTGTCAAGCGTTTTTCCATCTCCAAGGAGTTGGCTAGGGACGAATGGTGTCTTGATGATCACAGAAGATTCCTGCAAAGCTTGGACACTGTGTTCCAAGGCGCGGAAATTATCTCTGCGGTGAACAAGGGTAGTTGGTGCAATTTTTTCAAAAGCCAAAGCCCAATCCACAGCCGAGTCTCCTCCACCAAGAATCGTCACTTTCTTACCAGCATATTGCTGGATGTTGGAAACGTGGTAGTGGATATTTTCATAGTCTTCAACGCCTTCTAGTTCCAGAGGACGTGGTTTGAAGGCACCGCCCCCCATAGCGATGATAACAGTTTTAGACAGGTGACTTCCTTTAGAAGTTGTAATTACAAAGCCTTCTTCTTGTTTTTCAATCTCAAGAACCGTTTCATTGAGATGAATAGGGGTATCAAAGCCGTTTAACTGTTCAATCAAGCGGTTGGTCAACTCTTCTCCAGTCAGGTTTGGGAAACCTGGTACGTCTAGGATTTCCTTTTCAGGATAGAGAATAGCAGGCTGTCCACCTAGTTGAGGAAGGGAATCGATGATTTGGACCTTTGCTTGGCGTAGGTGGGCGTAAAAGGCCGCAAAAAGCCCGACAGGACCGCCACCTACAATAGTGATATCATAGAGTTGAGACATGGTTTCTCCTTTGTTTTTTCTAGTCATACTCTTCGAAAATCTCTTCAAACCACGTCAGCGTCGCCTTACCGTACTCAAGTACAGCCTGCGGCTAACTTCCTAGTTTGCTCTTTGATTTTCATTGAGTATCAGTTTATTTTATCATATTTTTTCTTTAATTTAAAATGAAGTAGGATAGGGAAAAAAATGCCAGAAAAATGGTATAATAGAAAGGAACGTGTTTGGACAGAGAGGAGACAGCAGATGAACTTTCAACAATTATCCAACCTGCAATATTGGACTAGCTTGTTTTCTAGTCCTTGGAGTATTGCCATCAATGTGTTTGATATTTTGATTGTGGCCTATATTTTATATCGTTTTACAAAAGCGATAGCTGGCACCAAGATTATGATTTTGGTGCGTGGGGTCGTGATCTTTGTATTAGCCCAGGTTGTGGCCAATATCCTTGATTTAACAACGATTTCTTGGTTGATTAATCAGATTATCACCTATGGGGTTATTGCTGCGGTTGTTATCTTCTCTCCAGAGATTCGGACTGGTTTGGAACGCTTGGGAAGGGCGACAGATTTCTTTTCTACTGCTCAAATTAGTGCAGAGGAGCAAATGATTCGTGCCTTTGTCAAGTCGGTTGAATATATGAGTCCCCGTAAGATTGGTGCTCTGGTTGCCATCCAACGAGTTCGGACCTTGCAAGAATACATTGCGACAGGGATTCCCTTGGATGCCAATATTTCAGCTGAACTCCTCATCAATATTTTTATTCCCAACACTCCCCTACACGATGGTGCAGTGATTATCAGAGAAAATCGAATAGCAGTAACCTCTGCTTATTTGCCCTTGACAGAAAGCACAGGGATTTCCAAGGAGTTTGGGACCAGACACCGGGCGGCTATCGGTTTGTCAGAAGTATCCGATGCCTTGACCTTCATCGTCTCAGAGGAAACAGGTGGCATTTCTATTACCTATAACGGTGTTTTCAAGCACGACTTGACGATTGAAGAATTTGAAGCAGAGCTACGAGCAATTCTTTTGCCAGCTGTTGAGGAAAAAGTCAGTTTCAAGGACCGTTTGCTAGGAGGTTGGAAATATGAGAAAAAATAGTCTATATATCATTTCATCTCTCTTTTTTGCTTGTGTCTTATTCATTTATGCAACGTCAACCAACTTTCAAAATAGCAATACCGCAAGGCAGGTCAAATCAGAAACCTACACCAATACGATAACGAACGTTCCTATCGATATTCACTATGATAATGACCAGTATTTCATTAGTGGATTTGCATCAGAAGTTTCAGTGATATTAACCGGAGCTAATCGTGTGACCTTGGCCAGCGAAATGCAGGAGAGCACTCGTAAGTTTAAGGTCACAGCGGATTTGACGGATGCCAGTGTTGGAACGATTGAAGTTCCCTTGAATATTGAAAATCTTCCAAGCGGATTGACCGCTGTGGCAACGCCTCAAAAGATTACAGTGAAAGTTGGGAAGAAGGTTAAGCGAGATGGGATGATTGTTGTGCCACAAGTTGACCAAAGCCAGATTGATTCCAAGCTACAAATTGATAGTGTAACCGTGTCAAACGAACGAGTTTCTGTCACAACTGACCAAGAAACATTAGCTAAAATCGATCGTATTATTGCGCTTTTACCAACCAGCGAACGCATAACCGGTAATTACAGTGGTTCAGTACCTTTGCAGGCAATCGATCGCAATGGTGTTGTCTTACCGGCAGTTATTACTCCGTTCGACACAACAATGAAGGTGACTACAAAACCAGTAGCACCAAGTTCAAGCACATCAAATTCAACTACAAGTAGTTCGTCGGAGACGTCTTCGTCAACGAAAGCAACTAGTTCAAAAACGAATTAAAAATAGAAAAAGGATTTTATAAAAATGGGTAAATATTTTGGGACTGATGGAGTCCGTGGAGAAGCTAATGTAGAATTAACGCCAGAATTGGCCTTTAAACTAGGACGTTTTGGAGGCTATGTTCTTAGCCAACATGAAACGGAAGCGCCGAAAGTTTTTGTAGGACGTGACACACGTATTTCTGGGGAAATGCTAGAATCTGCCTTGGTGGCAGGTCTCCTCTCTGTAGGGATTCACGTCTACAAACTTGGTGTCCTTGCAACACCAGCAGTAGCTTACTTGGTAAAAACTGAGGGAGCCAGTGCAGGTGTCATGATTTCTGCTAGCCACAACCCAGCCCTTGATAATGGGATTAAGTTCTTTGGTGGTGATGGTTTCAAACTAGATGATGTAAAAGAAGCAGAAATTGAAGCCTTGCTAGATGCTGCGGAAGACACTCTTCCTCGTCCAAGTGCTGAAGGCTTGGGAACCTTGGTAGATTATCCAGAAGGTTTGCGTAAGTATGAAGGATATCTTGTTTCAACTGGAACTCCTCTTGAAGGAATGAAGGTTGCCTTGGATACGGCTAATGGTGCAGCTTCTACAAGTGCCCGTCAAATCTTTGCAGATCTTGGTGCTCAATTAACTGTTATTGGGGAAACACCAGATGGTCTTAACATCAACCTTAATGTTGGTTCAACCCACCCAGAAACCCTTCAAGAAGTGGTCAAAGAAAGTGACTCAGCTATCGGTTTGGCTTTTGACGGAGACAGTGACCGTTTGATTGCTGTCGATGAGAATGGCGATATCGTCGATGGTGACAAGATTATGTACATCATCGGAAAATACCTTTCTGAAAAAGGACAATTGGCGCAAAATACAATCGTGACAACCGTTATGTCTAACCTTGGTTTCCACAAGGCCTTGGATCGTGAAGGCATTAACAAGGCAGTCACTGCAGTTGGCGACCGCTATGTTGTGGAAGAAATGAGAAAATCAGGCTACAATCTTGGTGGTGAACAGTCTGGTCACGTCATCTTGATGGACTACAATACAACAGGTGATGGCCAATTATCTGCTGTTCAATTGACAAAAATCATGAAGGAAACTGGTAAGAGCCTGTCAGAGTTGGCAGCAGAAGTAACCATCTATCCACAAAAATTAGTCAATATCCGAGTGGAAAATGCTATGAAGGAAAAGGCTATGGAAGTGCCAGCTATCAAGGACATTATCGAGAAGATGGAAGAAGAAATGGCAGGGAATGGGCGTATCCTTGTTCGTCCAAGTGGAACAGAGCCCCTCTTGCGTGTTATGGCAGAAGCTCCTACAACAGAAGAAGTGGACTACTATGTTGATACTATCGCAGACGTAGTTCGAGCTGAAATCGGGATTGACTAAATCCTAGAAAACTAGATGAAAATAAAAAATTATGGTACAATAGCTTATAATATTGTAGCCGAGGGAGAAAGACATGAATCTTAAACGTGAACAAGAATTTGTTAGTCAGTATCATTTTGATGCGCGTAATTTTGAATGGGAAAATGAAAATGGAGCTCCTGAAACTAAGGTGGATGTGAACTTCCAATTAATTCAACATGACCAAGAAAATCAAGTGACTTCCTTGATTGTTGTCTTGAGTTTTATGATTGTATTTGATAAATTTGTCATCAGTGGAACCATTTCACAGGTGAACCATATCGATGGTCGTATTGTTAACGAACCAAGTGAATTGAACCAAGAAGAAGTGGAAACCTTGGCTCGTCCATGTTTGAATATGCTCAACCGTTTAACTTACGAAGTAACTGAAATTGCATTAGACTTACCAGGAATCAATTTGGAGTTCTAATATGAAATTAGCTGTTATCACAGATTCCTCTGCCTATCTCAGTGCAGAGGCCTTGCAAAGAGAAGATTTATATGTCTTGGATATTCCTGTCAATATTGATGGTGAGGAGTATGTCGAAGGTATCAATCTGACTGCTGAGGAATTTTACCAAAAAATGGCTCAGGCTTCTGAATTGCCTAAGACCAGTCAACCAAGTATTGCCAAGTTAGATGAGATTCTAACTTCGCTCAAAGAACAAGGTTATACACATGCTTTGGGGCTTTTCCTATCTTCTGGAATTTCAGGTTTTTACCAAAATATCCAGTACATGGTCGATGACTATGAGGGCTTAACCATTGCCTTCCCAGACACTTTGATTACAAGTGCTCCTTTGGGTATCATGGTTGAAAGTGTCTTTAACTGGCGAGACCAGGGCGATGATTTTGCTATCATTCAGGATAAGCTAGCTATTCAGATTAGTCATACATCTGCTTTCATCATGGTGGATGACTTGGACCATTTGGTTAAAGGGGGACGCCTTTCAAATGGAGCTGCGATTTTGGGCAATCTGCTAAGCATTAAGCCAATCCTCTATTTCAATGATCAAGGTGTGATTGAAGTGTACGAAAAAGTTCGTACTGAAAAGAAAGCAGCCAAGCGTTTAATTGAGATTATCAAGGAAGCCACAGCTTCAGGCAAATACCGTATCATTGTCATTCACGGAAATGCTCCTGAAAAGGCTGAAGAATTGCGTCAGCACTTACTTGAATCTGGAGTGGGTACAGATATTTCACTTGCTACATTTGGTAGTGTCATTGGAACACACCTAGGAGCAGGAAGCATTGCTTTAGGTTATATTCCAGTGATTTAGTTGGTGCTTTTGAGCTAGTTAAGAAATCTTGTATCTTAGAGATTGAACACGGACCACCTGCCTCTTTAAAAAAGATGACTGTTTTTCCTTTCGTGGAAAGTCAGCGCCATTCCCTATTTTTCATGGGCAGCTAAGGTCCTTTGTATCTTGATAATTGAACACGCCTGGAACCCTGTGTGAAAAAGATAGTTCTGATCAAGGAGTATCTACTCCTTGATCAGAACTCCTATTTTCACTTTGTGTTCTTGCAGGCTTTGTATCTTAGAAATTGAACACGGACTACCTGCCTCTTGAAAAAAGATGCCTGTCTTGCCTTTCATGGAAAGTCAGCGTCATTCCCTATTTTTCAAGGGCAGCTATCGTCCTTTGTATCTTAGTCAGGAGTAGAGATGAGTATTCGAGTAATTATTGCTGGTTTTAAGGGAAAGATGGGCCAAGCTGCTTGTCAGATGGTCTTGGCTGATTCAGACTTGGACTTGGTAGCAGTTTTGTATCCCTTTGAGTCTGAGTCAGAATGGCAGGGAATTCCTGTTTTCAAGGATAAGGCTGATTTAGCAGGCTTTGAAGCGGATGTCTGGGTAGATTTTACTACTCCAACTGTTGCCTACGAAAATACACGTTTTGCTCTTGAAAATGGTTTTGCTCCAGTGGTTGGAACGACAGGCTTTACTAGTGAAGAAATTGCAGAACTAAAAGCATTTTCTCGTGAACAAAATTTGGGTGGCTTGATCGCTCCTAATTTTGCCTTAGGTGCTGTTTTACTCATGCAATTTGCGACGCAGGCTGCCAAATATTTCCCAAATGTGGAGATTATCGAGCTTCATCATGACAAGAAAAAGGATGCACCGAGTGGAACTGCTATTAAAACAGCTGAGTTAATGGCAGAAGTTCGAGAGTCTATCCAGCAGGGTGCAGCAGATGAGGAAGAATTGATTGCAGGTGCTCGTGGTGCTGACTTTGATGGCATGCGCATCCACTCAGTTCGTTTGCCAGGCTTGGTAGCCCATCAGGAAGTCATCTTTGGCAATCAGGGAGAAGGATTGACACTCCGTCATGACTCCTATGATCGCAGCTCCTTCATGACAGGGGTGAATTTGGGAATTAAAGAAGTTGTCAAGCGTCATGAGCTTGTCTATGGATTAGAACACTTATTATGAGATTAACGCAAATGCCTTCTGAATTTCAGAAGGCTTTACCAGTATTAGAAAAAATTAAAGAAGCAGGTTTTGAGGCCTATTTTGTTGGAGGTTCTGTTCGAGATGCCCTCCTCAATCGTCCTATCCATGATGTGGATATTGCGACGTCTTCTTATCCAGAAGAAACCAAGCAGATTTTTCCGCGAACAGCCGATATCGGAATCGAGCATGGAACTGTCTTGGTCTTAGATGGGGACGAGGAGTATGAGGTGACTACTTTTCGGACAGAGGATGTCTATGTGGACTATCGCAGACCGAGTTCGGTTTCCTTTGTGCGCTCGCTAGAAGAAGACCTCAAACGCCGTGATTTCACAGTCAACGCCTTTGCCTTGGACGATACAGGAGAAATCATTGACTTGTTTCATGGTTTAGAAGATTTGGAAAAGCAAGTCTTACGAGCAGTTGGAGTGGCAAGTGAGCGTTTCAACGAAGACGCTCTGCGGATTATGCGTGGTTTTCGTTTTCAGGCTAGTCTTGGCTTTGAACTTGAGCCAGAAACCTTTAAAGCAATGAAGACCTTGACGCCACTTTTGGAGAAAATTTCTGTGGAGCGTACCTTCGTTGAGTTTGATAAACTCTTGCTGGCTCCATTTTGGAGAAGGGGCTTGGCTTCCATGATTGAGAGTCAAGCTTATGACTATCTCCCTGATATGGCATCTAGCCAGGACAAGCTCAATAGACTGTTTGATTTAGAGACTGATTTCACCTTTAAATCCTCTGAACAAGCCTGGGCGGCTTTACTGTGGGCTTTGGAGATTGAAAATGCACAGTCCTTTTCGAAGGCTTGGAAAACCTCACGTCAATTTGCCAAGCAGGTACAAGATTTGCTGACTATTTTGGCTTTGCGTGAAAAGGGAGAATTGAGCAAGCGCGATTGTTATCGCTTTGACTTGGATTTACTTTTACAGGCTGAAAATCTTCGACAGGCTCAAGGAAAAGAAGTCAACCTACAAGCTATCACAGAAACTTACCATAGTTTGACCATTCATGACAAGAAAGAAATCCAAATCAACGGTGGTATTTTGATCAAGGAATATGGTTATCAGCCGGGCCCAGACTTGGGAGATATTTTAACAGAGATTGAATATGCCATTGTCGATGGAGAATTGAAAAATGACCGTCAAGCCATCCATGCTTATCTAAGGGAGAAAAAATGAGTGATTTTATCGTTGAAAAACTAAGTAAATCCGTTGGTGATAAGACCGTTTTTAAGGATATTTCCTTTATTATCCATGACCTAGATAGAATTGGTCTGATTGGTGTCAATGGAACGGGCAAGACCACCCTTTTGGACGTCCTTTCTGGTGTTTCTGGATTTGATGGGGATGTCAGTCCCTTTTCAGCTAAGAATGATTACCAGATTGGTTACTTGACCCAAGATCCTGATTTTGATGATAGCAAGACGGTCTTGGATACGGTTCTCTCCAGCGACCTCAAGGAAATCCAGCTCATTCGTGAGTATGAATTGATCATGCTCAACTATAATGAGGACAAACAGGCGCGTTTGGAACGTGTCATGGCTGAAATGGATTCTCTCCAAGCTTGGGAAATTGAGAGTCAGGTTAAGACTGTTCTCAGCAAGCTGGGGATTCAGGACTTATCTACTCCTGTTGGGGAATTGTCAGGTGGTCTGAGAAGACGGGTTCAGTTGGCGCAAGTTCTTCTTGGTAATCACGACCTCTTACTTCTGGATGAACCGACCAACCACTTAGATATAGCGACTATTGAGTGGTTGACCCTCTTTTTAAAAAATTCTAAGAAGACAGTTCTCTTTATCACTCACGATCGTTATTTCTTAGACGCTTTGTCAACACGGATTTTCGAGTTGGACCGAGCAGGCTTAACAGAATATCAGGGCAATTATCAGGACTATGTTCGCCTAAAGGCGGAACAGGATGAGCGCGATGCGGCTCTTCTTCACAAAAAAGAACAACTCTACAAACAAGAATTGGCCTGGATGCGCAGACAACCGCAGGCGCGTGCGACCAAGCAGCAGGCTCGTATCAATCGTTTCCACGACCTGAAAAAGGAAATTTCAGGTGGAGTTGCTGAGACAGACTTGACCATGAACTTTGAAACCAGTCGTATTGGGAAGAAAGTCATAGAGTTTCAGGATGTTTCCTTTGCCTATGAAAACAAGCCTATTTTGCAAGATTTTAATCTCTTGGTGCAGGCCAAAGACCGTATTGGAATCGTTGGGGACAACGGTGTTGGAAAATCAACCCTGCTTAATCTGATTGCAGGCAGTCTTGAGCCGACAGCAGGACAAGTTGTGATTGGGGAAACTGTTCGTATCGCCTATTTC
The DNA here is from genome assembly GCF_049737915.1 of Streptococcus sp. CL6.35. Taxonomy (GTDB): domain Bacteria; phylum Bacillota; class Bacilli; order Lactobacillales; family Streptococcaceae; genus Streptococcus. Next base: position 134,232 of record NZ_JBKOTU010000003.1, read on the forward strand.
TCTCAGCAAATTGAGGGTTTGGATGAAAGTAAGCGAGTGATCAATTACTTGCAGGAAGTGGCAGAAGAGGTCAAGACCAGCGGTGGTTCTAGTACTTCGATTGCAGAGTTGCTGGAGCAGTTCCTTTTCCCACGTTCGACGCATGGAACCTTGATTGAGAAATTGTCTGGTGGAGAGAAAAAACGTCTTTATCTCCTCAAACTGCTCTTGGAAAAACCAAATGTTCTTCTCTTGGACGAACCGACAAATGACCTAGATATTGCGACCTTGACAGTTTTGGAGAATTTCTTGCAAGGCTTTGCTGGTCCGGTTTTGACTGTTAGCCATGACCGCTATTTCTTGGATAAGGTAGCGAACAAGATTCTCGCTTTTGAGGATGGCAAGATTCGTCCTTTCTTTGGTCATTACACCGACTACCTTGATGAAAAGGCCTTTGAAACAGATATGGCCAATCAAGTGCAAAAGGCTGAAAAGGAAAAAGTAGTCAAGGTCCGAGAAGACAAGAAACGCATGACCTACCAAGAAAAGCAGGAGTGGGCAAGTATTGAAAGCGATATTGAAGCCTTGGAAAATCGTATCGCTGCGATTGAAGAGGAAATGCAGGCTAACGGCTCTGACTTTGGCAAACTAGCGACTCTCCAAAAAGAACTGGATGAGAAAAACGAGGCACTCCTTGAAAAATACGAACGCTATGAGTATCTAAGTGAATTTGATAGCTAGAAGAATGGAAAAATCCCGTCTCATGGACAGGATTTCTCTATTCTTTTTTGGTTTCTTGATGAAAGATATTTTGCCAAGTTTCGTGGCGTCGCCAGATACTGGTATGGACGATGCCATCCAATTCATAGCAGATGAGTTTGGTCTTTTGACTGATGGAAGTAATTTGAATGTCCTTGATAGCAGAATTCAACTCTTTTACAGCTTTATAGGCCTCTTTATCCATCTGCTCTCCGTCTTGGCGAATATAGACAAAATCGTCAGCCAAGAGTTCTTCCAGTTGATTTCCCTGATCAATCAATTGTTCACGCATGAGCAATTTTTTGTAGACATTGCCTAAAATCTCATCCTCAGGGATAGGTGCTGGCTCGATATGGACATCGGTATCAAAGACTCCAAAACGCTCTTCCAGCATAGACTCGACTTGATCCGCAATCTCGTGACTTTCATAAACCGACAAGTCAGGATTCATTTCTAGCGTAATATCCAGGTAGATGTTACTACCGTAGGTACGACCTCTTTGGGACTTAACCTTACTGATTTTGGGAATTTCCATGATAGCCTTTTGATAATCCTCAAGCAGACGGTCGTCGAAACCATCTGAAAGACTAAAGGAAGACTCAATGAAGATATCATAGGCAGTTTTCAAGATAAAGAAAGTGATGATAATGGCAACCAGTTTATCCACGATGGGATAATTGAAACTGCTAGCCAGGATGGCAATGGTAGTTCCCAGTGAGGTAACAGCGTCAGAAAGATTGTCCTTTGCTGCGGCCTTGAGTGCCTTAGAGTTGGATTTCTTACTGAGGCGAGTATTGTAGAGATAGACCATGAACATAATCGCTGCAGAAATGATTCCTAGAGTGGCACCAAGAGGATCAATGACCGTTTCTTCCCGACTGAGAATCTTCTGAATGGTATCCCTTAGTACATCAAAGCCAACATAGAACATGATAATAGAAGTGACCAAGCTAGCCAAATCTTCAATCTTCCAGTGGCCAAAACGGTGGTCACGGTCTGCAGGCTGGCGCGCCATCCGAATCCCAATCAAGAGAGCAATATTTCCAATGATGTCCGACACGTTGTTGAAACCATCGGCTACCAAACTGGATGAATGAAGAAGGTGCCCAGTTGCTAATTTGGCTGCAGACAAGATCAAATAGGTCGAAATGCTGATAATGGCCCCACGCTCAGCTAACTTGAGATTTGAGATAGATTGCTTCATTCAACTTCCTTTCTAGTCACATAGATTCTACCATTATACTGGTTTTCAAGGGAAAATTCAAATAAGGCAGTTTTTACTCTTTGAAAACTTTTCAAAATTTGGTATAATAGTACTACTCAAGGGAGTAGCTGGCAGAAACCTGTGATAGTGTCGTCATTCCGAATTTTATACTGAAAAGTATGCTTTCCGGCACTATCTTAAACAGCGAGACTTATTATGATTAACAGGTCTCTTTTTGTTTGTCGTGAAAAGATACGATGAGAAAAAGAGAGCCTGTTTTGCACACAATGTCAAGGAGGAGACACATGTCAAAAGAACAAAAACGCCAAGCGTTTTACACTCAGAGTCCTGAAGAGGTCTTGCAGGCTGTGGATGCGACCGAGCAAGGTTTGTCATCAAGTGAGGCGGAAAAGCGCCTTGCTGAATTTGGCCACAATGAACTCGAAGAAGGCGAGAAACGATCAATCCTGGTCAAATTTATCGAGCAATTTAAGGATTTGATGATTATCATCCTAGTTGCGGCGGCTATCTTGTCAGTTGTGACTTCTGGTGGGGAAGATATCGCAGATGCCATTATCATCTTAGCCGTGGTAATCATCAATGCTGCCTTTGGTGTTTACCAAGAAGGAAAAGCAGAGGAAGCTATCGAAGCCCTCAAATCCATGTCTAGTCCAGCTGCCCGAGTTCTTCGTGATGGGCACATGGCTGAGATTGACTCTAAAGAATTGGTGCCAGGTGATATCGTTGCCCTCGAAGCAGGTGATGTAGTACCAGCAGACCTACGTTTGCTTGAAGCCAACTCTCTTAAAATCGAAGAAGCAGCTCTTACAGGTGAGTCTGTGCCAGTCGAAAAAGACTTGACAGTTGAACTTGCTGCAGATGCTGGTATTGGTGACCGTGTCAATATGGCCTTCCAAAACTCAAATGTGACTTATGGTCGCGGTCTTGGTGTTGTTGTCAATACAGGTATGTACACGGAAGTTGGTCATATTGCTGGCATGCTTCAAGATGCGGATGAGACGGATACACCACTCAAACAAAATTTGAACAACCTTTCTAAGGTCTTGACCTATGCAATTTTGGTCATTGCACTTGTTACTTTTGTAGTTGGTGTTTTCATTCAAGGTAAAAATCCACTTGGTGAGTTGATGACCTCTGTTGCGCTTGCCGTTGCAGCTGTCCCAGAAGGACTCCCAGCTATCGTAACTATCGTTCTTGCCCTTGGTACTCAAGTTTTGGCCAAACGAAACTCAATCGTTCGTAAGTTGCCAGCAGTAGAAACACTTGGTTCAACTGAAATCATTGCTTCTGATAAGACTGGTACGCTGACTATGAACAAGATGACCGTCGAAAAAGTCTTCTACGATGCAGTTCTACATGACTCAGCTGATGACATTGAACTGGGTCTTGAAATGCCGCTGCTTCGTTCAGTTGTCTTGGCCAATGATACGAAAATCGATGTGGAAGGCAACCTAATTGGTGATCCAACCGAAACAGCCTTTATCCAATATGCCTTGGACAAGGGCTACGATGTCAAAGGATTTTTAGACAAATATCCTCGTGTAGCTGAGTTGCCATTTGACTCTGACCGTAAGCTCATGTCAACGGTTCACCCGTTGCCAGATGGTCGTTTCCTTGTAGCAGTTAAAGGTGCGCCAGACCAACTTTTGAAACGTTGTGTTCTTCGTGACAAAGCTGGGGATATTGCTCCGATTGATGAGAAGGTTACAAACCTCATTCACACAAACAACTCTGAAATGGCTCACCAAGCCTTGCGTGTCCTTGCAGGTGCTTATAAGATTATCGATAGCATTCCAGAAAACCTGACTTCTGAAGAGCTTGAAAATGATTTAATCTTTACTGGTTTGATTGGGATGATTGACCCTGAACGTCCTGAAGCTGCTGAGGCTGTTCATGTGGCTAAGGAAGCGGGAATTCGTCCAATCATGATTACAGGTGACCACCAAGATACTGCAGAAGCTATTGCTAAACGTTTGGGAATCATTGATGTAAACGATACAGAAGGTCACGTTTTAACTGGTGCTGAGCTCAACGAACTATCTGATGAAGACTTTGAAAAAGTAGTTGGTCAATACTCTGTTTATGCCCGTGTGTCTCCAGAGCACAAGGTTCGTATCGTCAAGGCTTGGCAAAAACAAGGTAAAGTCGTTGCCATGACAGGTGACGGTGTCAATGATGCGCCAGCTCTGAAAACAGCCGATATCGGTATCGGTATGGGAATCACTGGTACAGAGGTTTCTAAGGGGGCTTCTGACATGATTCTTGCAGATGATAACTTTGCGACTATTATCGTTGCAGTGGAAGAAGGACGTAAGGTCTTCTCAAACATTCAAAAGACTATTCAGTACCTACTTTCTGCCAATACTGCTGAAGTATTAACCATCTTCCTATCAACCTTGTTTGGTTGGGATGTTTTGCAGCCAGTTCATCTTTTGTGGATTAACTTGGTAACCGATACCTTCCCAGCTATCGCTCTAGGTGTTGAGCCAGCTGAGCCAGGTGTCATGAACCATAAACCACGTGGACGCAAGGCAAGCTTCTTCTCAGGTGGTGTTTTGAGTTCTATCATCTATCAAGGTGTACTCCAAGCAGCTATTGTTATGAGTGTTTATGGACTTGCGATTGCTTACCCAGTTCATGTGGGTGACAATCATGCCATTCATGCGGATGCTCTTACTATGGCCTTTGCAACACTTGGTTTGATTCAGCTCTTCCATGCCTACAATGTCAAGTCTGTTTACCAATCCATCTTAACAGTTGGTCCATTCAAGTCTAAGACATTTAACTGGTCCATCTTGGTATCCTTCATCCTTCTCATGGCAACAATCGTCGTAGAACCGCTTGAAGGAATCTTCCACGTAACCAAACTAGACTTGTCTCAATGGGGAATCGTCATGGCTGGAAGCTTCTCAATGATTATTATTGTCGAAATCGTTAAATTTATCCAACGCAAACTTGGCTTTGACAAGAATGCGATTTAAAAAGAAAAAGTCATCTTCGGATGGCTTTTTGCTACAGTTGAGGGAAAGGGCTTGCAGTTGCCGTCTTTTGTGCTATAATTGCTATAATATAGTAAAAAACAAGAGGAGTGTGAGGAAGTGGAAAAGAAAATTGTGAAGGATATCTTGTTTTTATCTCAGGTATCTCAGCCAGCAAGTCAGGAAGACCTTTATCTTGCCAGAGATTTGCAGGATACACTCTTAGCAAATCGTGAGACTTGTGTCGGTCTGGCTGCCAATATGATTGGGGTGCAGAAGCGCGTGATTATCTTTAATCTTGGTTTGGTTCCTGTGGTCATGTTTAATCCAGTGCTCCTGTCCTCTGAAGGAGCTTATGAGACAGAAGAAGGCTGTTTGTCCTTGACAGGTGTGAGACCTACTAAGCGTTATGAAACCATAAGGGTTGCCTATCGTGACAGCAAGTGGCAGGAACAGACCATTACCTTGACAGGCTTCCCAGCCCAGATTTGCCAGCATGAACTGGATCACTTGGAAGGACGAATCATTTAGGAGGAAAGCAAATGAAACGAATAGTCTTTGAACTTATTTTTATCGCAACGACCTGGTATATCTTTTTACCGCCTCTTAACCTGACCAGCTGGGAATTTCTCTTTTTCCTCTGTGGGCATTTGCTGGTTGTAGCAATCTTATTTGGTTTTGGCAAGGGGATAAACCTTGTCAAAACGGTTCATGTGCGCCACGGCAAGGCGGAAGCTGCCTTAAATCTTGAGGGTTTCAAAATCAATCGGTTAGGGAAAATCCTTTTAGCTTCTATTGGAGGAATTCTTCTCTTAGCAGCCTTGGTTTCCTTGGTAACTTCTAGCATTTTTCAGGCTAAAAATTATGCCAATGTAGTCACAGTTACGGAAAAAGACTTTACTGAATTTCCTAAGACTGATACCAGTAAGGTTCCTATCTTAGATAGAAGTACCGCTGAAAAAATTGGTGACCGCTACTTGGGTTCCCTAACAGATAAGGTGTCGCAGTACGTAGCGGCAGACACCTATACCCAATTGACGATTGATGGGAAACCTTATCGAGTTACGCCACTAGAATACGCAGATCCTATCAAGTGGTTTAACAATCAGGCCAAGGGAATCGGCGAATATATTAAGGTGGACATGGTAACCGGAAATGCGGACTTGGTGGACTTGAAGACACCAATCAAGTATTCGGACTCGGAGTATTTTAACCGCGATGTCAAGCGTCACTTGCGCTTGAAGTACCCAACCAAGATCTTCAAAACTCCATCTTTTGAGGTGGACGATGAGGGCAATCCTTTCTATGTAGCAACCGTTTACCAAAAGCAATTTGGGCTTGCGGTTCCTCGTCCTGTTTCAGTCATTATCTTGGATGCTACAAATGGAGAAACCAAGGAATACAGCTTGTCAGATGTTCCAGAATGGGTGGACAGGGTTTATCCAGCTGAGGAAACCATTGAGCAAATCAACTATAACGGCAAGTACAAGGATGGTTTCTGGAATGCCATGATTTCCAAGAAAAACGTGACCCAGACTACCAAGGGCTATAATTACTTGTCTATCGGAAATGACATTTACCTCTACACAGGTGTGACTTCGGCCAATGCGGATGAAAGTAATCTTGGTTTTATCCTTGAAAATATGCGAACAGGAGAAATCACTAAGTATAGCTTGGCTTCTGCGACCGAAGAATCAGCCCGTGAATCAGCCGAAGGTGCTGTTCAGGAGAAATCCTACAAGGCAACCTTCCCAATCCTCATCAACCTTAATGACAAGCCTCTTTACATCATGGGTTTGAAGGACAATGCTGGCTTGGTCAAAGAGTATGCTCTGGTAGACGCAGTCGAGTACCAAAACGTTATCGTAGCTACGACAGTGGAAGAGATGCTCAGCAAGTACGCCAATAAAAACGACCTTGAAATTGACAATGCAACGACAGAAAGCATCAAGGGAGTAGTAGCAGACCTCAAATCAGCTGTTATCAAGGGAGACACCGTCTACTTCTTTAAAGTTGATGGCAAGATATACAAAGTCAAGGCCTCAGTCTCAGATGACCTTCCTTACCTTGAAAATGGTAAAACCTTCGAAGGTCAAGTAGGAAAAGACAACTATCTCAAGACCTTTAAAGTACAGTAATACTCTTCGAAAATCAAATTCAAACCACGTCAACGTCGCCTTGCCGTACTCAAGTACAGCCTGCGGCTAGTTTCCTAGTTTGCTCTTTGATTTTCATTGAGTATAAAAAAGGTTTATTTAAGAAATATATATTATAATAAGGTAAATTAAGACTAATGGAGGACAAATAAATGGGTTTTTATTTGATGCTTGCTTCAATGCTACTCGGACTGCTCGCTTTGAAGATAGGTTTTTCTCAGTTCAAGGAGAAAAAAGATAAACTTTTATCTATCTTAACAAGCTTAGCAGGCATATCCCTTGTTCTCGTGGCTGTCTGGTTAGGATGGCCGAAATAAATATAGAAACCTCGGTCAAACCGAGGTTTTTCAGATGAATTTCTTGGTAGCGGCTAAAAAATATGCTACACTATTAATATGAAAATTTTAATCCCAACAGCAAAAGAAATGAACACAGATTTGCCAAGTATTGAAGCCACTCCTTTAAAACCAGAAAGTCAGGCCGTACTGGATGCCTTGGCTCTCTATTCTGCTAGTCAATTGGAGAGTTTTTACAAGGTATCAGCCGAGAAGGCGGCGGAAGAATTTCAAAATATCCAAGCTTTGAAAAGGCAAACTGCTCAACACTACCCAGCCTTGAATCTATTTGATGGGCTTATGTACCGCCATATAAAGCGTGATAAATTGACCGAGGTAGAACAAGCCTATCTTGAAAATCATGTCTTCATTACCTCGGCTTTGTACGGAGTCGTACCAGCCTTGTCACCCATAGCCCCTCACCGTTTGGACTTTTTGATGAAGTTAAAAGTCGCAGGTAAGACTTTGAAGAGCCATTGGAAGCAAACCTATGATGAAGCTATGAATGGTGAAGACCTAATTTTCTCTCTCTTGTCATCCGAGTTTGAGACTGTATTTTCTAAGGAAATCAGAGGAAAAATGGTGACCTTCAAATTCATGGAGGATAGAGGTGGTCAGCTGAAGATTCATTCAACTATTTCTAAGAAAGCGCGTGGTGCCTTCCTGACAGCCCTGATAGAAAATCAAGTACAGACGGTGGAGGAGGCTCGTCGCTTAAGCTTTGCAGGGTTTACCTACAGAGAAGATTTGTCACAGCCACAGGAATTGGTTTTTGTTAAGGAAGTATAGAAATCAGATAAGAGAAAAAGTCAGCAGGACCCTGCTGACTTTTTAGTTTATAAAGTATTTATATGAATCTCATTTGATAAAGTATTAAGATGATTAACCAAATCCATGATTGACAGATGGTTTCGACAAATAAACTTCTTGGTAATCCCTGGAATATAGAAATTAGACACGATGATATCGTAATCTGTCTGATTTAAAATCTCAGGACTTGTTTGTAATTCATCCCAAATATCGAAGGTAAAGCGGTTATTACAGTAATAGGAAAGCATATCAACAAAGGTAAGGGATATAGCATGGTCAAAGTTACTGATAATCAAAACCTTGATAGGTGGTCGATTTTCTAACAACTGAGTAGAGAGGTTTTCAGCATGGGTTAAGATGGTGTACATCAGGTGTTCCAACTGTTCAGGATGGTCATGCTGTCCAATTGCTTGACGGTATTGAGCCAGTTCTTGACGTGCACTTCCCATAAAGTCTGGGAAGTAAACTTCAAATTTTTTAATCGTCAATGCTTTTTGTTCAAATAGGATTGGGGTAGAAAAGATTTCCTGTCTTTCAAAGAAAGCAGTGTTGTGTAAATGCCAAATCAGCTCATCGTGGTTAGTAAAAGTAATCTTATATTGTTTTGATAGGCGTTCTAATATTTGACTAAGTAATTGGTATGAGTATCTTGCTCCACTGTTCTCTTCTAAAGAGTTGAAGAATTCTTGAGGATCTAAGAAAAGATTGTTTTGAATAAAGGATATAAAAATTTGGGCGATGATATCTGGAGTCATTTCAAATTCAAATACTTGAGAGAAATAGCCTAGTAACTCTTCAAAATTTGGAATATTCATCAAAAGAGGGTAGTATTCATCGAAGAAATGATTTGGTAAGTCGATAAAATGACCATTTTTGACGCGGTAAATACTGATAGCTATCATCAATTTGTACATTCTATAAATTGAAAATCGCATTGGATAATTCGTGATTTTATAGAAGAAATCAGCAAACTCTGTTAAATCCTCCTCAGGAAGGTCTGGAAAAGGCCAGTCTAGGAAATAATAGCGCTCAGAAAAGTATTGGGCAAAAAAATAACGAATATCCGTTTCATTACCAAGAATTGCAGTAGGGGTAAAAGATAATTCAATCTGAAATTGTGATGATAGAGTTTTTGTAATATTTCGGCCTAATCGATAGAGGTTGGCACTACTTGAGTGAAGATTTTCTATCGTTCGATAAATAGGTAGCCCCTCATTGAAGAACATATACTCTAGTAATTGAAAAGACTGAGAATGAGCAAGAAAATATTGATAAATATCTTCTACACTAGTGTTAACATCTAAATCAATCATAATTCCGTTAACGGAAGATTGGATGTCAATATTTGGGAAAGCTGTTCGTAATTCATTTTAATCATTTTTTAGGATTCGTTCTGTACATCCTAATTTTTCGGCAAGTGCATGTAACCTTATCCAATTACGATTCTGAATTAAGGTTTCCATTAAACGTAATTGTCTTTGGTCTTTTGTGGATAAAAGGTTGCGCATTTAGGTATTTCCTCCTAAATTATATTGTATCATAATTATGATTCTTTTGTACAAAAAAACAAGAATTAAAAATATGTACATTAAATTCAAAAAAAAAAAAAAAATATGGCTCCATGGTACAAAAATCAGATATATTAATTTCATAGATAATATTGATTAATGGCTCAAATAGTTGTAAAGTGTAAACTATAAATTACTATCTAGGAGTTTGAAATGAAACATTCACATAAGAAATCATTTGACTGGTATAGCATGCAACAACGATACTCTATTCGTAAGTATCACTTTGGTGCGGCTAGTGTCTTGCTCGGGACAGCCTTAGTCTTGGGAACTGCTGCCAATGCGCAATCAGTACAAGCGGAGGAACAACATCCTGAAGCAACTAATAGTGTTTCTGTTGATAAGGTAGAAGAAGCTACTAAACCAGCAGAAGTATCAACACCTAAAAAAGAAACAACTTATGCAGCTCCAACTGTAGCTAATCCAGTAGAAACGACTCCAGTTAAAACTGAAGAAGCTACTAGACCAGCAGAAAAAGTTGAAGAAGCAAAAGACAAAAAAGAAGAAGTAACGCATCAAGATGCTGTTGACAAGTCAAAATTGTTAACGGCTCTTTCGCGTGCTAAAAAATTAGAAAGCAAGTTATATACAGAAGCAAGTGCTGCTAACTTGCAAGCAAGTATCCAAGCTGGTCAAAGCTTGCTTGGGAAAGCAGATGCATCTGAAGCTGAAATATCAGCAGCAGAGACATCTATCCAATCGGCTATTATTGGTCTAGAACTTCGTTCTAACTCTGATAAAGGAACTGTATCAGAAACTCCTGTAGTGAAGAAAGCTGACACAGCAGAAGCCAAAGAAGAAGCTAAGCCAGTTGCAACAACGACTGACCGTTCAGCTGTTGATAGTAGCGTTTTAGCAACTAATGCACCTGCCAAAGTAGAAACAACTTCAGCTCCAAAATCTACTAATGAAATCTTGAAACCAGGTTTGAGCCTTTCTGATGCTCGCCAAAATCCAGCTATCCGTAAGGAAGACTTGGATAAAGGTCATAGTGGCTTTAGAGCGGCTAGCAATCCAGCCAACCCAATTGTCTCAGGTTCTGGAAATACAGTTGCATTTTCAGACATCAGCCAAGGTGGTCGTAGTTATAGTTTCCGTGGCTACGGGAACTCACGTGGTGGTAATTCAATTCATTACGATGTAACAACAGTACGTCAAGGTAATAAATTGAATTTCACAATCAAATATTCTGGTCCGGGCGAATTTGTTAATAATAACTTTATCTTGGATAAAGGGGATGGATTTGGAAATCCTTCCAATGCGACAATCACAACTCCAAGGTTAAGAGATCAATCAAAACCTATTAGCCAAGGTGCCAACTACGTATCTCACTCAGGATACAGTATGACCTCTGCTACTTCAACAAATACGGAACAAACAATCAGATTTAGTTTGCCAATCAATAATCCAAATGGTGACTTGTCTGTTCGTTTGAAACCTGTTACTTTTAACGTGGACCAAGGTGGTGGCGGTGCCGCTACTAGCAATGACCCATACAGCAACTCCAACTATTATCATAGAGCAAATCCACTATACTTGGATGCAAACCCTTATGGTGGTACTAATAATAAGACTGTTTCAGAAGACATTGATTTCCAAACAGTCTACCTTCCAACTAGTAAATTACCAGAAGGTCAAACTAGATTAGTTCGAGAAGGTGAAAAAGGACAACGTCAAATTACCTATAAAGTTCATCGATTTGGTAACGAAACACTTTTAGGATTGCCAATTAGTAATTCTGTTACTAAAGAAGCTAAGCCACGTATTATGCAAATTGGTGTGGCTAAAGAGCTAATCGATACAGTAAAACCACGTGTTGATCAAAATAAAGTTGGTGATACAAATAACCTCACTTTCTATCTTGATAACGATGGAAATGGTGTTTATACTGAAGGCGTAGACGAACTTGTTCAAAAAATTGCTATTAAAGACGGAGCACAAGGTTTACCAGGACGCGACGGACGTGATGGCGCAGCAGGTCGTGACGGACGTGATGGACGCGACGGTAAAGACGTCTTGAACGGCAAAGTTAACCCAGAAGCAAATCAAGGTAAAGACGGCGATAAATACGTTAATACAGAAACAGGCGACGTCTTCGTTAAGAATAACGGCAACTGGGAAAAAGAAGGCAACATCAAAGGCCCTAAAGGGGACAAAGGTGAACAAGGACTTCAAGGTCGTGATGGTCAAGACGGAGCACAAGGTTTACCAGGACGCGACGGACGTGATGGCGCAGCAGGTCGTGACGGACGTGATGGACGCGACGGTAAAGACGTCTTGAACGGCAAAGTTAACCCAGAAGCAAATCAAGGTAAAGACGGCGATAAATACGTTAATACAGAAACAGGCGACGTCTTCGTTAAGAATAACGGCAACTGGGAAAAAGAAGGCAACATCAAAGGCCCTAAAGGGGACAAAGGTGAACAAGGACTTCAAGGTCGTGATGGTCAAGACGGAGCACAAGGTTTACCAGGACGCGACGGACGTGATGGCGCAGCAGGTCGTGACGGACGTGATGGACGCGACGGTAAAGACGTCTTGAACGGCAAAGTTAACCCAGAAGCAAATCAAGGTAAAGACGGCGATAAATACGTTAATACAGAAACAGGCGACGTCTTCGTTAAGAATAACGGCAACTGGGAAAAAGAAGGCAACATCAAAGGCCCTAAAGGGGACAAAGGTGAACAAGGACTTCAAGGTCGTGATGGTCAAGACGGAGCACAAGGTTTACCAGGACGCGATGGCCGTGATGGCGCAGCAGGTCGTGACGGACGCGATGGACGCGACGGTAAAGACGTCTTGAACGGCAAAGTTAACCCAGAAGCAAATCAAGGTAAAGACGGCGATAAATACGTTAATACAGAAACCGGCGACGTCTTCGTTAAGAATAACGGCAACTGGGAAAAAGAAGGCAACATCAAAGGCCCTAAAGGGGACAAAGGTGAACGTGGAGAAGATGGTAAGACTCCAGAAGTAACTGTAACTCCAGGTAAAGACGGCCATAGTACTGACATTACATTCACTGTTCCAGGAAAAGATCCAGTTACAGTAAATGTTAAGGACGGAGAAAATGGTCTAAACGGTAAAACTCCAAAAGTTGATTTGCTCCGTGTCGAAGGACAAAATGGAAATCCATCTCATACAATTGTGACATTCTATACTGATGAAAACAATGATGGTAAGTACACTCCAGGAACTGATGAACTTCTAGGTTCTGAAATGATTAAAGATGGTGCTAAAGGTGCGGACGGACGTGATGGTAAATCATTGCTTACTGTCAAAGATGGTAAAGAAACTAAAGTTTACCAAGAAGATCCAGCACATCCAGGTCAACCATTGAACCCAGAAAAACCTCTTGCAGTTATTAAAGATGGAGTGGACGGAGTCTCTCCAACAGTAACAGCTGTTCGTAAGGATGAAGAAGGGCATAAGGGTGTAGAAATCACTGTTGATAACCATGATGGTTCACAACCAACTACAGTCTTTGTTCAAGATGGTGCTAAGGGAGAAACTGGTGCAACCGGTCAGGATGGACAAACTCCTACAATCACTACTCAACGTGGACAAGATGGCCAAAGCACTGTTGTAACTATCACAACACCAGGTAAAGATCCAGTAACCTTCACTGTAAAAGATGGTAAGAATGGTAAAGATGGCCGTACACCAACTATTGACTTAAATGCATTGGTGGAAGCAGTTAGAAGAGGTGCTGGATCAACTTCTAATTTACAACCTTCTGGAACATCAAGAAGTGCAAGAAGAGCAAGAAGTGTAGGAGATAATCCAGATGAAGTAACTCCACCAGCTCAACCAGCATCTTCAGATTCAACAGCATCACAACCAGTAGATGGTACTCGTATTACAGCATACTATGATAACAATGGTAACGGTAAATACGATCCAGGTGTGGATGAATTAATTGGTACAAGTGATATCTTGAATGGTACAAATGGACGTAACGGTGCAGATGGAGCTTCTGGTACAGATGGCCGTAACGGTGCCGAATTATTAAGTGGAGTTACTGCACCAACTGCTAAAGATGGTAAAGATGGTGATACTTACATCGATGCTAACACAGGTGATGTTTACAAGAAAGAAAATGGTTCTTGGAACAAAATCGGAAATATTCGTGGACCTCAAGGAGTAGCTGGTGAAAAAGGCGATAAAGGTGAAAAAGGCGACAAAGGTGAAAAAGGTGAAAAAGGCGAAAACGGAGCTAATGGAGCAGACGGTAAATCACCAGTTGTAAATGTAACGGACAATGGAGATGGAACACACTCTATTACTGTTAGAAACCCTGATGGTTCAGAATCTACAACGAAAGTTAAAGATGGTAAAGACGGTAAAACTGCAACTATCACTACAACAGAAAACCCAGATGGAAGTCACACAATTACTGTAACAAATCCAGATGGAACATCTAAAGAAACTGTTGTTAAAAACGGTAAAGATGGTAAGACTCCTAAAGTTGAAGTAACTGATAACGGAGATGGAACTCACACTGTTAAAGTTACAGATGGAGACGGTAATGTTACAAATGCTATCATCAAAGATGGTAAAGACGGTAAAGCTGCAACAGCAACAACTACTGAAAATCCAGATGGAAGCCACACAGTAACAATCACTAACCCAGACGGAACTAAGAATGAGTTTGTCGTTAAGAATGGACGTGACGGTGTTGATGGACGTACTCCAACCGCATCTGTTCGTGATAATGGAGACGGAAGTCATACAATCGTTATTACAAATCCAGAAGGTGTGACAACTGAAACCACAGTTCGTGATGGTAAATCACCAAAAGTGACTATAACTGATGAACAAAATGGAACTCATAAGATCTCAGTTCTAAATGGTGATGGAACAACTACTGAAACAATCATTAAAGATGGTAAATCACCAGTAGCAACAGTTAGAGATAACCATGATGGTACTTACACTATCCGTGTAGAAAACGGTAATGGTACTGTTTCTGAAACCACAGTTCGTGACGGTAAATCACCAACTGCTAAGGTTGTGGATAACGGAGATGGCACTCACACTATCACAGTTGTGAACTCAGACGGAACAACTACAACAACAACAGTTCGTGATGGTAAAGAACCAAAACTTGAAGTTATTGATAACAACAATGGTTCACATACTATTAAAGTGACAGGTGCTGATGGTAAAGAAACTACAACTACAATCTTTGATGGTAAATCACCAAAAGCGAACATCGTTGATAACGGAGATGGAACTCATACATTAACAATCGTAGATTCTGATGGTCGTGAATACAAATCTATTATCAAAGATGGTAAAGACGGTAAAGATGGCGTTTCACCAACTGTAACTGTTAAAAATAATAACGATGGAACTCACGTTGTAACAATCACTAATCCTGATGGAAGTAAGACAGAAATGGTGATTAAAGACGGTAAAGATGGTAAATCACCAAAAGTTTCTGTTGAAGATAATGGTGATGGTAGTCATACAATCACAATCATCAATTCTGATGGAACTGTGACAAAAACAGTTATTAAAGATGGCAAAGATGGTAGAGATGGACGTGATGGTCGAGACGGCAAAGACGGAAAATGTGGATGCCAAGACAAACCAGTAACACCATCAAATGACAAACCAGTTCCTCCAACACGTAATGTGCCAGAAGGACCAACGTTTGCAATGCCAGAACCACCAGTTCATGAATTGCCAGAATTCAACGGTGGTGTGCCAGGAATGCCAGAAGTTCATGAATTGCCAGAATTTAACGGTGGAGTACCAGGTATGCCTGAAGTTACTGAAGTACCAGAATTAGATATGCCAACAGTACCAGCACAACCAACACCAAGTGTACCGGTTAAACCTGTGCCAGCACAACCAACACCAAATGTACCGACACCAGAAGTGCCAGTACAACCAACACCAAATGTACCGACACCAGAAGTGCCAGTACAACCAACTCCAGTTGTTCCAACACCAGAAGTACCGGTTAAACCAGTACCAGCGGTTCCAGAACAACCAGTAGTACCAACACCAGCTCAACCAGCAACTCCAGTAAATGCTAACCCAGTAGTTCCAACTACAGTTAAAGAAAACCATGGGGACAAATTACCTGAAACTGGAAGCCAATCTGATTATATCTCTGTTCTTCTAGGTAGCGGTATTCTATTGAGCCTATATGTAGGTCGAAGAAAAGAAGATTAATCAGCCAAAAGCAGTCACTAATTTCTCGAAAGAAGATGATAAGTGATAGATCTCGAATGAAAGAATATTCTTAGAATGATTTTCCTATGATGGAAAAGACTGCTAAAAACCTTGAGTGGCAACGCTCAAGGTTTTTTTGGATGGCTGATGTTTGTCTGAAAATTTTGATTGAGTCTAAAAATGCCACCCTATTAGGTGGCGATAATTGATTTAGACTTCTTAAAATTCTCTATTTTTTACTGAACTGCTGCGAGCAAGTCTTGAGCTTGTTTTTCAATTGAGTTTAGGACTGTTTCTTCGAGAACCAATTTTCCGTCTGCCCAGGCAGAGTCGTTGACACGTGCAGCAGTGAAATCACCAACGACTTGTGTACGGATAAATGGCAAGAGGTCCTTGTAGATAGAGAAAAGTTGATCGTGACCTGCATTGGCTACAGATGATACTGTGACAAACTTGTCTTGAAGAGCAGAAGCGCCACGTGTATCAGATAAGTCAAGGGCACGAGATAGCCAATCAAGCAAGTTTTTCACTGTTCCAGGGATAGAGAAATTGTAGACTGGAGAGAAAATCCAGATAGCATCCGCAGCGAGAACCTCTTCACGAGCAGCAGCTACAGCTGGATGAGTTGGAACTTCCAAATCTTGGCTGAAAAGAGGAAGGGCTGAATAATCAAGATAGCTAACTTCTGCTTTACCAGCAAGTGCTTTCTCAGCTTCGAGGGCCATTTGGTGGTTGAAAGAACCTTGACGTAGTGATCCGACGATAAATAATACTTTTTTAGACATAATGTGTCTCCTTTTGCTTAAAATTTCGAGAACCCTCTTGTTGTTATAAAATATATTACAACAAAACAAAAGGACTTGCAAGAGATTTGCTCAGAGTTTATTTGAAAATTATAAAATTGCTGAAACTCTAGTCAGTTGCCACTGGAAAAGTAAGAACTGTTTTTTGGATTTTAGTTTTCTTTGATTTTATAGGAGTATTCCAATATTCTCTTGTAATATAATGACATAAGTGCTAAAATAAACAAGAAAACTAGCAATAGAAACCACAGAACAGCTATTTTCCGGTATCATTTCATAAATCATTAAAGGAACAATAATGGCATTGAAGAATGCTTCTAAAAGGGGTGGAGATCATGTAAGGCAAAGATTAACAAGTGACGGACAAAAGAAATAATAATACACTTGTTAAGGAGAAAAGATGTTAATAAGAAATTATCGGAAAAATATTGGCCTGATGGCCGGAGTTGAGTTTTTTGCATTTCTAGGGATTACCAGTTTTTGGATTCTCTTTCTCAGTCAAAACGGAATGTCTCTTTGGCAGATTGGATTTCTGGAGAGTATTTTTCATACGACCAGTCTTCTCTGTGAAATTCCATCTGGTATGTTAGCTGACCGCTATTCCTATAAGACCAACCTTTATTTAAGTCGTATAGCAGGGATTGTGTCTTCTATTCTCATGTTGGCTGGGCAGGGAAATTTTTGGATTTATGCACTAGCTATGGCGATAAATGCCTTGTCTTATAATTTTGATTCAGGAACAAGCGCAGCAATGGTCTATGACTCGGCTGTAGAGGCTGGACTAAAAGAACGCTATCTATCCATTTCAAGTTTCATGTCAGGAGTAGCAGAAGGAACTCGGTCTTTGGGGACAGTGTTGGCGGGATTTTTTGTCCATGGTCAATTGCACCTGACCTACTATATCATGATTGCCACTTCTATCATAGTTCTTGTCTTGATTTGGATGCTGAAAGAACCTAGTGTCAAGCTAGAAAAAGCTGATAGTGTGACGATGAAACAGATTATTTGGACTGTTAGGGATGAGTTGGAGCGAAATCCCATGCTTTTCAACTGGATGATTTTATCTCAGATTGTCGGAACACTTATGTGCATGTTTTATTTTTACTATCAAAATCAGTTACCGGATTTAAGTAGCTGGCAAATTTCAGCAGTTATGCTACTTGGTAGTCTCCTGAATATCCTTGCAGTCTATCTAGCGAGTAAGATTGGAAAGAAATATGCTGCCTTGAAGATTTTCCCTCTTCTCGTCCTGCTGACTGGAGTCACCTATATGCTGTCCTACTTTAGAACACCTCTAATCTATATTTTGATTTATTTGATTAGTAATGCTCTATATGCTCTTTTTCAGCCGATTTTTGACAATGATTTGCAAGAGCGCCTTCCAAGTGAAGTAAGGGCAACCATGCTGAGTGTCTACTCTATGATGATTAGCCTAAGTATGATTGTATTCTTCCCACTGACAGGGTGGTTGATTGACCATTTAGGCTTTGTAGTAGCATTTCTTTATCTAGGATTCTTTTTAGTCATGATTAGCCTTCTACTGCCTGTATTTTTAGGAAAAATGGCTAAAAGAATAGATAATAAAATAATACCATAGATTAAAAGAACTTCTAAAAACTTGAGTGCCAAGCTCAGGTTTTTTAATAGGTTGATTTTGGAGCTGTCTTTAATTTTCTTGCTCGGTTTTAGCTAAGAAAAATCTGTTTTGTTTGAAGGAAGAAATAATATAGGTTTGTTCTTGCATTCACTTGTAATAAAGCCCAATAGATGGTAAAATAGACGAGTGAAAAAAAGACAAAACAAAGCAAAAAATAATCTACTGTGGCAGTATGGTCTAGGGATGACGATTTTGTTTGTGGTTATCAGTGCTTCCTTTCTGTATCTGGTTTCTCTCGGCATGAAACCCTATCAAACAGCTAAAAGTGAAGGAGAAAAATTAGCTCAGCAGTATGCAGGATTAGAGCAGGCTGATCAGGTTGACTTATACAATGGCTTGGAATCCTATTATAGCGTTCTTGGTCATAATAAAAAACAAGAAGCACTTGCTGTCCTGATTGGAAAAGATGACCATAAGATTTACGTTTATCAGCTAAATCAAGGTGTTTCACAAGAAAAAGCAGAAGCTGTTTCGAAGGAAAAAGGAGCTGGCGAGATTGACAAGATTACCTTTGGCCGTTATCAAGATAAGCCAATCTGGGAAGTCAAGTCAGGCTCTGATTTTTATCTAGTAGATTTTGAAACAGGAGCATTGGTCAATAAGGAGGGCCTATGAAACTATCCAACCGTGTTTTAGAAATGGAAGAAAGTGTCACTTTAGCTAGTGATGCGAGAGCAAAAAAATTAAAAGCTCAAGGTAAGGATGTCCTTTTCTTGACCTTGGGACAACCAGATTTTCACACTCCTGAAAATATTCAGGATGCTGCAGTTAAAGCTATTCGAGAAGGACAGGCTTCCTTCTATACAGTAGCTTCAGGTCTACCAGAATTAAAAGCTGCAGTGAATACCTACTTCGAGCGCTACTATGGCTATTCTGTCGCAAGTAACGAGGTTACCTTTGCTACAGGTGCCAAGTTCTCCCTCTATACTTTCTTTATGGCTGTAATCAATCCTTTAGATGAGGTTATTATTCCAACTCCATACTGGGTTAGTTATGGAGATCAGGTCAAGATGGCAGAAGGGATTCCAGTCTTTGTTCAAGCTAAAGAAGACAATGATTTTAAAGTCACGGTGGATCAACTAGAACTAGTTAGGACAGATAAGACAAAGGTTTTGGTTCTCAATTCACCATCTAATCCGACTGGTATGATCTATACTCGTGAAGAATTACTAGCTATCGGAAATTGGGCAGTTGAGCATGACATTCTGATTTTAGCAGATGATATATACGGCCGCCTTGTTTATAATGGAAATGAATTTGTTCCAATCTCAAGTCTATCAGAAGCAATTCGTAAGCAAACCATTGTTATCAACGGTGTATCTAAGGCCTATGCCATGACGGGTTGGCGAGTTGGTTATGCGGTAGGTGATTCTGAAATCATTGCAGCTATGAGTAAATTGACGGGACAAACAACTTCAAATTTGACATCTGTTTCTCAATATGCGGCTATTGAAGCCTTAACAGGACCACAGGATTCTGTTGATATCATGCGTCAAGCTTTTGAGGAGCGTCTCAATACCATTTATCCGCTATTATGTGAGGTCCCTGGTTTTGAAGTCGTTAAGCCACAAGGAGCCTTCTATCTCTTTCCAAATGTTAAAAAAGCCATGGAGATGAAAGGTTATACGGATGTGACTGACTTTACAACAGCTATTCTTGAGGAAGTTGGTTTGGCACTCATAACAGGAGCTGGCTTTGGAGCGCCAGAAAATGTCCGCCTCAGCTATGCGACAGACCTAGACACGCTTAAAGAAGCAGTTAAACGTTTGAAAGCATTTATGGGTAGTGAGAATGATTGATCATTTTGAAATTAAGGTAAAGGATTTACAAATTTCAGAAGGATTTTATAGGAGTTTTCTCGCCCCTTTGGGCTATAAATTGGCTTTTAAAACTACTTCTCTAATCAGTTTTCTTGCCCCAAATAGCCCTCATCCTGGTGGTGACTTTTGGTTAGCTCAGGGGACGCAAAATCCTATTCACTTTGCTTTCTTAGCAGAAAATAAGGAAGAGGTTCAAGCTTGTTATGAGGCTGGCTTAGAGGCAGGTGGGCTAGACAATGGTGCTCCTGGTTATCGCAGTGAGCATCCGATTTATTATGCTGCTTTTATGATTGATCCAGATGGGAACAATATAGAGGTGGTTTGCCATAAAGAATAAAAAAGAAAAGGAAAAATAATGACAAAACGTGTAACGATTATTGATGTAAAAGACTATGTTGGGCAGGAAGTGACGATTGGCGCTTGGGTTGCCAACAAATCAGGAAAAGGGAAAATTGCCTTCTTGCAATTGCGTGATGGAACAGCCTTCTTCCAAGGTGTAGCCTTTAAACCAAACTTTGTAGAAAAATTTGGTGAAGAAGTAGGACTTGAGAAGTTTGATGTTATCAAACGCTTGAGCCAAGAAACTTCTGTTTATGTGACAGGTATTGTCAAAGAAGACGAACGTTCTAAGTTTGGCTATGAATTGGACATTACAGATATCGAAGTGATTGGTGAATCTCAAGACTACCCAATCACACCAAAAGAACACGGAACAGACTTCTTGATGGACAACCGTCACTTGTGGCTCCGTTCTCGTAAGCAAGTAGCGGTGATGCAAATTCGTAACGCTATCATCTACGCAACTTATGAGTTCTTCGACAAGAACGGCTTCATGAAATTTGATAGCCCAATCCTTTCAGGAAACGCGGCAGAAGATTCAACTGAACTCTTTGAAACTGACTACTTCGGAACTCCAGCCTACTTGAGCCAATCAGGTCAGCTTTACCTAGAAGCAGGCGCTATGGCCCTTGGTCGTGTCTTTGACTTTGGTCCAGTATTCCGTGCTGAAAAATCAAAAACACGTCGTCACTTGACTGAGTTCTGGATGATGGACGCAGAGTACTCATACTTGACACATGATGAGTCACTTGACTTGCAAGAAGCTTATGTAAAAGCTCTTCTTCAAGGTGTTCTTGACCGTGCGCCTCAAGCCTTGGAAACCTTGGAGCGTGATACAGAACTCTTGAAACGCTACATTTCAGAGCCATTCAAACGCATTTCATACGATCAAGCCATTGACCTCTTGCAAGAGCATGAGAATGATGAAGACGCTGACTACGAACATCTTGAGCATGGTGATGACTTTGGTTCACCACACGAAACTTGGATTTCAAACCACTTTGGTGTGCCAACATTTGTCATGAACTATCCAGCAGCCATCAAGGCATTTTACATGAAACCAGTTCCTGGAAATCCAGAGCGCGTGCTTTGTGCAGACTTGCTTGCTCCAGAAGGCTATGGAGAAATCATCGGTGGTTCTATGCGTGAGGAAGACTACGATGCCCTTGTCGCAAAAATGGATGAACTTGGCATGGATCGTACTGAGTATGAATTCTACCTTGACCTTCGTAAATACGGTACAGTTCCACACGGAGGATTTGGTATCGGTATCGAACGTATGGTAACCTTTGCAGCAGGAACAAAACACATCCGTGAAGCTATCCCATTCCCACGTATGTTGCACCGTATCAAACCGTAAAAATAAAATAAAAAGTTATTATGATAAAAAGAAGGAGGATTCCTTCTTTTTTTGAATTTTGGGTACAAAAATAATATATAAAAATACGAACATAAAGCTCTTTTTGATTGACAATATTCTGAGAAATATGATAAAATCGGACTAGCGAATATTGTGTTGAGACTAGTTTAAGACTTCGTTCTTAAGCAGGAAAGGAAGTGAATATTAAACATTTCAACATTATTCCAGTTTAATAACATATAAATAAAAAAGGAGAAACCATGTATTCAAGAATGGAAAAAAATCACGGACAAAAAGTGCAACGCTTTTCAATCCGTAAGTATAGTTTTGGTGCGGCATCAGTAGCTGTAGCAGCTTACATGATGTTTGGTGGAGCAGCAACTGTTCAGGCTCACGAGCAAGGTACATCAACTACAGTGACTAGCGAAAAGGTTAACTCTGATGCTGGAAATCAAGCAGATTCAACCATGCCTCTAGCTTCGACTGAAACTGCTACACCAACAGCTGAGCAACCATCAACACCAGCGCCTGCAGCAACGCAACCAACAGCACCGACTGAAACACCAAAAGCCGAAGAAGCTCTAGCACCAGCTTCAAAGGCTGACACAAGCAAATTGGAAGCAGCTATTGCACGTATGGAAGCAGCTCTTGAGAAAGCTGGTCTAACTGAAAAGACTGCCTCAGCTATTGAAGCAGCAAAAGCAGAACTTGCTAAGGCTCAATCCCTTTTGTCAAACGACAAAGCTACACAAACAGAAGTTGATTATTCAACAAGTTCTTTGAAAAACAGAGCTTTCGTATTAGAAAGTATGCCAAAAGCAACTGCAGATAAGAAAGAAAACAAAAACCAAGATTCACGTAATGGACAAGCCATTCCTGGACAAGGTGAAAGTGGGTTTAGAGCAGTAGATACAACTGCAGCTAATTCAGCAGAAGAAGCAACTAAATATAAAGGTGCAAGAGATGCGGCTTTACCAGAATTGGAAGCTAATATTGCTAAAATTAAAGCTGAACTTGCAGCTGAAGAAGGAAAAGCTGCTAACAAACAAGATTTAGCTAAAATTGACACATATAAAAAAGTGATCGAAAAAGCTGAAGGGATTGCAACAGCAGCAAAAGCTGCAGATGCAACATCAGCTAAAGAAATGAGCAAACAAGCGGAAGCTGTTAAATCTGAACGTGATTTATTAAAATTATACTTAGATGGAAAAGCTGATTTAGGAGCTCCAGTAAGTGAAAACCATGCTGGATACGGAAACAACCCTTCTAACGGTGTATTCGAAAGCTTAAAAGAAGGTTTTGGAGATAAAGTAACTTTCTCAGATGCAGATAAAAAATCATTTACTGTAGCTAAACAATATGAAAGTGGACGCGATTTAACAAATAAAATCAAAAATCTACCGGATGCAAAAGACCCAATCGGAAGTGCAACATACAACTGGCAAGAAAAAGCTATTACAAAAGCTGATGCAGAAGCTGGTATGCTAAATGGGTGGAAAATTGAAAATGGTGAAAAAGTTAACGCTGTTAAACCACTTGATGTGACAAATGTTACAGATAAAGATGGTAATACAAGTGACCGTGAAGTATGGAAATCTAAAGTTTACACAAATGATGGTGAATTAATAAAATATCAAACTTCAGGTGAAGTAAGTTACGTTAATGGTAGTGGTTTAGTACCACTAGCAATGCCAACAATCACTGGAAGAGCTTCAGAGGATTCTAGTAAAAGAGTTCTAGGAATGCAAAATAATACATTTGGAGAAGTGAAAAACCGCGATTATTACTTAGAATTAGGTAGTCAAGGAACAACTCTTTCTAAAGAGTATGATGTAAATGCAAATTCTCGTTTAACTGTAAGTTTAATTCACAGTGGAGCATATGGTGGTTCTACAGCAACAGATGCTGGGGAACGCGTTAAATTAAAAATTGTGGATGCTTTCACTGGTGCTGAAATCAAACCAGTTGATGGTAAAGATGGAGCATTAACAACAGAACAAGGACCATATTCTGGAACTGGTTGGACTCACTTAGATAGATTATATGATATTCCTGAAGGTACTACAAAAGTTAAAGTGTTAATTGAAGCAGGAGAACAAGGAACAAATTCATTAATCAATAATAATAATATCAAATTAAAAGATGGTTATATTATTGGTGGAATTGGTATTGCAACAGCACCTGCTGCAGAAGTAGTAACAAATGTTCGTTCTGAAAATAAAAAAGGTAAATATGGATATACAAAAGACACTATTTATGAAAAAGGTCAAAAAGGTGTATTTGATATCGATATTAAAAATACTGGTGGAATGAATATTGATTATTACACTGCTCAAAAAGTAGAAGTAACAGTAAAAGTTCCAAAAGGTGTAACATTAGAAGATAAAATCTATAATGCAAATGGTGGAAGTGCATATTTAGGCCATACTTTTGCAAATGATATTGTCTGGACACCAAATGATCCGGCTGATAATACGCAAGGTGGAACAATCACTTATAAAGTACCAGCGGGGAACCGTATGCCAGCAGCAGAAGCTGGATCACGTAAAACTGAGATTCCATTTACAACTGCAGATAATTTCATTGGACCAGCTGATTTCAAGGTAACTGTGAAGAGTGGATTTGGAGATACTGATGCTTTAGGAAATAGATTATATTCATACACTGCATTAGGAACAGATCCTGCTTATTCAAACCAATTTAACCGTAATGGTCTAGCGGATTCTGACAACCCTGACTATGTATATGGAAAAGTTATCTTTATCAACAGCTTAAAAGGAAGTACAGTTGTTACAGTTCCAATTAATACAACTAATGGTCAATTGAAAGAAGTAGCAATCGCAAAAGCTAAAGAAGAGATTGCATCAGCTAACTTCATTCAATTATTAGAAAAAATGAAAGCAACAGCAGCACTTGGAGATACTACTGGAAGTCTTTCAAACGTTCAAATTAGCTCTAAAGATAAAGTAGAAATTACTAAAATTGCTGAAGACGGACGTGGAATTGTTAAAGTTCCTGTAACTTATACAGCAGACGGTAAAACATATGAAACTACTGTTGATGTAGAAGTAAACGTTGTTAAATCAACAACTAAACCAGTGGTGGTATTTGAAGGCGATGAAATTGCTCCAGCAACAGTTAAAGAAAATGTAACTCCAGCTGAAATCGATAAAAAAGCTGGTCAAGCTAACGAACCACAAGCAACGGATATCTTTGATACTAATGGTAAAGTTGGACAAACAGATCTTAAAGTACCTACAACAGTTACTTACAATGTAGATGGAACTACAATTACAGAGAACGTTGAAGTACCAGTAACTGTGTTACCAAGACCAAAAGCTGATGAAATTCTTGTTGCTAAGAATAGTGATAAAGAAGAAGCAAAAGCTAAAATTCTTGAGAAAGCAAAAGCTGCACTTGGTGAATCTTATACAAACAAACTTCCAGCGGGAGTAACGTTTGATAAAGATAATATGACTGTTGGAGAAATCCCTGAATTAACAGAAGATGGAGAAGTACCAGTAACTGTAAAATATACTGTTAATGGTGAAGAGAAAACTACTGTAATTAAAGTACCAGTAACAGTAGTAGAAGGTACTCCACAAATCGTACCAGTAGATCCAAAAACTGCTCCAAAAGCAGAAGATAGCATTGACCCAGCTGATTATCCAGAAGGTGCGAAATTCACTTATGAAAAAGAACCTGATACATCATCAACTGGAGATAAAGAAGTTAAGGTTATCGTAACAGATAAAGATGGTAACGAATTAGTAAGAGTACCAGCAACAGTACGTGTAGTTGGAGCTTATAGACAGTATGTGCCTGTTGATACTAAACCTGAGACAGTCTTGGCTAAAGATAATATTGATCCAGAAGAGTTTCCAGAAGGAACAACATTTGAGTACAAGGATAAAGATAATAAACCAGTAGATACAAAAACAACAGGAGATAAAGATGTTGTTGTTGTAGCAAAACTTAACGGTGAACCAATTGCAGAAATTCCAGCGAAAGTTACTGTAGTAGGTCCTAAGACTCAATATGTAGTAGCAAATCCTGAAAATACTCAACCAAAACCAGCAGACAGCCTTGTAGATAAAGAGAAATATAGCTTCCCTGATAATGCTACTTTCGAATACAAAGAGAAAGTAGATACAAAAACACCAGGTGAAAAAGATGTAACTGTAGTTGTTAAAGATGAAGGTAAAGATACAATCGTAGAAGTACCTGCGAAAGTTAAAGTGGTACAAGGAAATCCACAAATCATTCCTGTAGATCAAGGTCAACCACTTGCAGAAAACAGTATTAACAAAGGTGATTATCCAGAAGGTGCTACATTCGAATACGAAAAAGTAGATGGAAAAGATCCGGTTAATATTTCGGAAGCTGGGGATAATCCAGTAACAGTTGTAGTTAAGGACAAAGATGGTAATGTGTTAGTTAAAGTACCAACAACAGTGCGTGTCGTAGATGCTTACAGACAATATGTACCAGTAAATACTGATCCAACTAAAGTGGTGCCTGCAGAAAATATTGTCCCAACTGACTTCCCAGAAGGAACAACATTTGAATATAAAACTCCAGTTGACACATCAAAACCAGGAGATAAAGATGTTGTAGTTGTAGCAAAACTAAATGGTGAACCAATTGCAGAAATCCCAGCGAAAGTTACTGTAGTAGGACCTAAGACTCAATACGTAGCAGCAAATCCTGAGAATACTCAACCAGATGTGAATAAATCTGTAGATCCATCTGTTTTCCCTAAAGAAGCAAAAGCAAAAGTTGGGTACAAAGAAGATGTTGACACTAAAACACCAGGAATTAAAGATGTAACAGTAGTTGTTAAAGATGAAGATGGAGATTCAATCGTAGAAGTACCTGCGAAAGTTATTGTAGTTCAAGGTAAAGAGCAAGAAGTTACAGTGAATCCAGATAAAGCTCCAGAAGCAAAAGATAATATTAATCCTAAAGACTTCCCAGAAGGGGCAACATTTACATTCAAAGAACAACCTGATACAAAAACACCAGGTAAGAAGAATGTAATTGTAGTTGTTAAGGATAAAGATGGTAATCTATTAGTTGAAGTTCCAGCAGTTGTAAATGTGGTAGAACGTAAAGAAGAGCCACAAACACCAAAAGAAACTGTTACAGCAACACCAATCGAAGTAGAAGTAGGAACACCTATTACTAAAGATGATGTTAAGAAACATATCGAACTTCCTAAAGAAGAAGGATGGGAAATCATCGAAGAGAACTGGGTAATTCCAACAACAGAAACAGCTGGGAAAAAACCAGGAGTTAAGGTTAAGGTGAAATTACCAACAGGAGAAATAGTTGAGTTAGAAGTACCAGTAACAGTAACTCCAAAACGTGGTTCTGAGTCACAACCAAACAATGGTGGTGGAAATGGTGGTAACAACTACAGACCAACTCCTACTCCACAAAATGTTCCGTCAAGACCAACTGCTCCTGATCAACCTGTAACTCCTACGGAACCAGGACAGCCAGCAACACCAAATCAAACTCAACCAGCGGCACCAGCTCAAGCAGATGCAACAGTAGCAACTGACACAGCTGCTAAACCAGCAACACCTAAATATGTTGATGGTCAAAAAGAATTGCCTAACACAGGTACAGAAGCTAACGCTAGTCTTGCAGCGCTTGGACTTCTTGGAGCCCTAGGTGGATTTGGACTTCTTTCTCGCAAGAAAAAAGAAGACTAAAAACTTATAGTTTTTAAGAAGATGATTCGTCATCTTCTTTTTTTATTTCGGTGTTTTTACTTGCGTAAAAAAATATTTTCTAGTATAATAGTTTATTGTGAGCGAACCTCACTTACCCCTTGCAAAGTCTTGGGGTCATTAGACCAAAAGGAGGAACATATCAATGGCTAAATACGAAATTCTTTATATCATTCGTCCAAATATTGAAGAAGAAGCTAAAAACGCTTTGGTAGCACGTTTTGACTCTATTTTGACTGACAACGGTGCAACTGTTGTTGAATCAAAATCTTGGGAAAAACGTCGTCTTGCATACGAAATCCAAGATTTCCGTGAAGGACTTTACCACATCGTTAACGTTGAAGCAAACGACGACGTAGCTCTTAAAGAGTTTGACCGTCTTTCAAAAATCAACGCTGACATTCTTCGTCACATGATCGTCAAAACTGACGCGTAAGAAGGTAAACTATGATTAACAATGTTGTACTTGTAGGGCGTATGACACGTGACGCTGAGTTGCGTTATACCCCATCAAATGTAGCAGTTGCGACTTTTACTCTTGCAGTAAACCGTACATTTAAGAGTCAAAATGGCGAACGTGAGGCTGATTTTATCAATGTCGTTATGTGGCGCCAACAGGCTGAAAATCTTGCTAACTGGGCTAAAAAAGGCTCACTTATTGGGGTGACAGGTCGTATACAGACTCGTAGTTACGATAACCAGCAAGGACAACGTGTCTACGTGACAGAGGTCGTGGCTGAGAATTTCCAAATGTTGGAAAGCCGTAGTGTGCGTGAGGGACATACAGGTGGAGCTTACTCTGCACCAACTGCAAACTATTCAGCACCTACAAATTCAGTACCAGACTTTTCACGTGATGAAAATCCATTTGGAGCAACAAATCCATTGGATATTTCAGATGATGATTTACCATTCTAATGGACAACTAAAATTATAAAGGAGAAAAAACATGGCTCAACAACGTCGTGGCGGATTCAAACGCCGTAAAAAAGTTGATTACATCGCAGCAAACAAAATTGAATATGTTGATTACAAAGATACTGAGCTTCTTAGCCGTTTCGTTTCAGAACGTGGGAAAATCCTTCCTCGTCGTGTAACAGGAACTTCAGCTAAAAACCAACGTAAAGTAACAACAGCTATCAAACGCGCTCGCGTAATGGCTTTGATGCCTTTCGTAAACGAAGATTAAAGAAAAGACCCGGTTGGGTCTTTTTTTCACGAGATAGTTTTTTTCTGACCTTGGCGTGCTATAATGGTAATAGAAAGAATACAGGTGGGTAAGTCAAAGATGAATTGCACGATTAGAAATATGATTAAGTCTGATATTGAATCCTTATCTCATGGATTTATGAATCAAGGTTGGCCTGGTAGAGAGGAAATTTTGGCTAGATATTTTCTGGAACAGGAAAGTGGGGAGAGAGAAGTCTTAGTTGCAGAGATTGATGGTGCTGTAGCGGGTTACGTTACCATTTTGCCCTTTCCTAAACATGGTCCTTTTGCAGAAGTCTATCCAGAATTATCAGATTTTAATGTGTTTGAGCCTTTTCGAAATCAAGGGATTGGGAATCAACTGCTAGAAGAAGCAGAAAAACGAGTCAAGTTTGTTTCGAGTAAGGTCACTCTTGGTGTAGGTTTGCACTTAGGCTATGGCCCTGCCCAGAGATTGTATATCAGACGGGGCTACATTCCAGATGGGACAGGTGTGTGGTATAGAAATAAACCGCTAGAAATGGGTGCAAGTTGTCAAAATGATAATGATTTAGTTTTATACTTATCCAAGGACTTACAATAAAACGGGAAACTTTTTGAAAATAGGGGATTTAGCTACTTTATGGTATAATGGAAAGAGTTAGATTGAAAGAGGTAGTGAGATGGATGCCAAATTAAGATACAAGGCAAAGAAAATCAAGATTGTCTTTTTTGATATTGATGATACATTGCGAAATTCAAAGACAGGTTTTATTCCAGCTTCAATCCCAACTGTTTTTAAGCAATTACGTGAGAAAGGAATTTTGACAGGTATTGCTTCTGGACGAGGGATTTTTGGTGTCGTTCCGGAGATTCGTGAGCTCAAGCCTGACTTTTTTGTAACCTTAAATGGTGCCTATATTGAAGATAAAAAAGGTCAGGTTATTTATCAACATCAGATTGAGAAGTCAGATGTTGAGGAGTATATCTCTTGGGCTAAGCAAGAGGGAATTGAGTATGGCTTGGTTGGGAGTCATGATGCCAAGTTGTCGACTCGCACCGATATGATTAGTGAAGCTATCAATCCAATTTACCCCGATTTAGATGTAGATCCTGATTTTCATGAAAAAGAAGATATCTATCAAATGTGGACTTTTGAAGATAAGGGAGATGACTTGCACTTGCCTGATAGTCTCTCAGACAAACTTCGAATGGTTCGTTGGCATCAACATTCGTCTGATATTGTGCCGATTTCAGGCTCCAAAGCGACGGGTGTGGAAAAGGTTGTGGAACATCTTGGCTTGAAACCAGAGAACGTCATGGTCTTTGGAGATGGGCTCAATGACTTGGAACTCTTTGATTATGCTGGAATCAGCGTTGCAATGGGAATTTCTCATGAAAAAATCAAAGAAAAAGCAGATTATATAACAAAAACACTAGAAGAAGATGGCATTTTTGGTGCCTTAGAAGGATTTGGTATGGTAGAAAAAGAATTGTATTTCCCACAAGTAGACATTGAAACAGTAGAAGGTCCTATCGCGACTATTAAGACCAATCACGGAGACTTGCGTATCAAGCTTTTCCCTGAACATGCTCCTAAAACAGTAGCTAACTTTGTAGCTCTTTCAAAAGATGGCTACTATGATGGTGTCATTTTCCACCGTATTATCAAGGACTTTATGATTCAAGGTGGAGATCCAACTGGTACTGGTATGGGTGGCGAGTCAATCTACGGCGAATCATTTGAGGATGAATTCTCAGAAGAACTTTACAATATTCGTGGTGCTCTTTCTATGGCCAATGCTGGTCCAAATACCAACGGCAGCCAGTTCTTTATCGTCCAAAATCAACACCTGCCATATTCTAAGAAAGAAATTGCTCGTGGTGGTTGGCCAGAACCGATTGCGGAAATCTATGCCAACCAAGGTGGAACCCCTCACTTAGACCGCCGTCACACTGTTTTTGGTCAGCTAGCTGATGAAGCTTCTTACGCTGTTTTGGATGCCATAGCTGCTGTTGAGACAGGGGCCATGGACAAGCCAGTTGAAGATGTCGTGATTGAAACAATTGAAATCGAGGACTAAGATGAAAATCGGTGATAAGCTAAAGGGGCGTATTACAGGGATTCAGCCCTACGGTGCCTTTGTTGAGCTAG
Source organism: Streptococcus sp. CL6.35 (assembly GCF_049737915.1). GTDB lineage: Bacteria > Bacillota > Bacilli > Lactobacillales > Streptococcaceae > Streptococcus. The sequence goes on from NZ_JBKOTU010000003.1 coordinate 165,288, forward strand.
AGACGGGTGATACGGGGCTGATTCACATTTCAGAGATTCGGACAGGCTTTATTGAAAATATCCAAGAAGCCTTGAAAGTCGATGAAGAGGTTCAAGTTCAAGTAGTGGATTTAGATGAATTTACAGGGAAAGCTAGTCTTTCTATCCGTACTTTAGAGGAAGAAAAGCACCAGTTTCCGAGACGGCGACGCTTTTCAAGCGACCGTTTTAACTACGGCTTCGCTCCTCTCAAACGAATGATGCCAATTTGGACCAAGGAAGCCCTTCAACATTTGAAGAATCAGAAGCACTAGTTAGAAATTTCTATCTTTTGTAATGTTAATATAAATTTGCTATAATAGGACTATGGAAGAAGAACAATTATTAAAATCAGGCGAGCGCATTAACCAGCTCTTTTCGACAGATATCAAAATCATTCAAAATAGAGAGGTTTTTAGCTATTCGGTGGATAGTGTTCTCTTGTCACGTTTTCCACGTTTTCCTAAAAAGGGCTTGATAGTGGATTTTTGCGCTGGAAATGGAGCAGTGGGGCTATTTGCTAGCACTCGTACTCAGGCACAGATTTTGGCTGTTGAGATTCAGGAGCGTTTAGCAGATATGGCTGAGCGCTCTGTCCGTTTGAATGGTTTGGAAGAGCAGATGGAGGTCATCTGTGATGACTTGAAAAATATGCCTGTTTACATTCAGGGAAGTAAGGTGGATATGATTTTGTGTAATCCACCCTATTTCAAGGTGGATCCTCATTCTAATCTGAACGAGAGTGAACATTATCTCTTGGCTCGCCACGAAATCACGACCAATTTGCAGGAAATCTGTCGTAGTGCCCAGAGTATTCTCAAATCTAATGGACGCTTGGCCATGGTTCATCGTCCTGATCGACTTTTAGATATCTTGGACAGCTTACAACGGCATAATCTAGCTCCTAAGCGCCTGCAGTTTGTTTATCCAAAAAGAGAAAAGGAAGCCAATATGCTTTTGATTGAGGCTATCAAGGATGGTTCAACAAGCGGCTTTAAGGTCTTACCACCTCTAATTGTTCACAATGATGATGGCTCTTATACGCCTGAACTTGAAGAGATTTACTATGGATCATAAGGCTTATATGTACGTGCTGGAGTGTCGTGATGGATCTTACTATACAGGCTATACGACTGATGTGAGAAGACGCCTCGCTGTCCACAATAGTGGGAAGGGAGCCAAATACACACGAGCACGCTTGCCAGTCAAACTCATCTATGCTCAAGGTTTTTCCAGTAAGGAAGAAGCCATGTCGGCAGAAGCCCTTCTCAAGCGTAAGAAGAGGCCACAGAAGGAAAGATTTTTATCTGAAAATCAAGATAGAAATTTACTCATACTCAATGAAAATCAAGGAGCAAACTAGGAAGCTAGCCGTAGACAGTACTTGAGTACGGCAAGGCGAAGCTGACGTGGTTTGAATTTGATTTTCGAAGAGTATCAGTTATTTTGAAGAATCGTGAGGAGCCCTTTGACTCCTCTTACTTTTGTCAAAAAGCGAAAAAAATGCTACAATAAAGAGAATAAACAAAATGAGGTATTATCATGTCTAAGATTCTAGTATTTGGTCACCAAAATCCAGACTCAGATGCAATCGGGTCATCTGTAGCCTTTGCCTACCTTGCAAAAGAAGCTTATGGTTTGGATACGGAAGCTGTTGCCCTTGGAACTCCAAATGAAGAAACAGCCTTTGTCTTGAACTATTTTGGTGTAGAAGCACCGCGTGTTATCACTTCTGCTAAAGCAGAGGGCGCAGAGCAAGTTATCCTGACTGACCACAATGAATTCCAACAATCTGTATCAGATATCGCTGAAGTAGAAGTTTATGGTGTTGTAGACCACCACCGTGTGGCTAACTTTGAAACTGCAAGCCCACTCTACATGCGTTTGGAGCCAGTTGGATCAGCGTCTTCAATCGTTTACCGTATGTTCAAAGAACATGGTGTAGCTGTACCTAAAGAGATTGCTGGTTTGATGCTTTCAGGTTTGATTTCAGATACCCTTCTTTTGAAATCACCAACAACACACCCAACAGATACAGTTATTGCTCCAGAATTGGCTGAATTGGCTGGTGTCAACTTGGAAGAATATGGTTTAGCTATGTTGAAAGCTGGTACAAACTTGGCTAGCAAATCTGCTGAAGAATTGATTGACATCGATGCTAAGACTTTTGAATTGAACGGAAATAATGTCCGTGTTGCTCAAGTAAACACAGTTGACATCGCTGAAGTTTTGGAACGTCAAGCAGAAATCGAAGCTGCAATGCAAGCTGCTAACGCAGCAAACGGTTACTCTGACTTTGTCTTGATGATTACAGATATCGTCAACTCAAACTCAGAAATCTTGGCTCTTGGTGCCAATATGGGCAAGGTTGAAGCAGCCTTCAACTTCAAACTTGAAAACAATCATGCCTTCCTTGCTGGTGCAGTTTCACGTAAGAAACAAGTGGTACCTCAATTGACTGAAAGCTTCAATGCTTAAGATTTTGAGTGTCAATTCAAATTAGGACAGGCTAGTTTGACTTATATCGAAAGGAGTTTCGGCTCCTTTTTTGCTAGGAGTGAAGCATGTTAGAAAATGGCGATTTGATTTTTGTGAGAGATGAGTCAGATATGGGGCAGGCCATCCAGACTTCCACAGGCAACTATAACCATGTTGCGATTTGTTTGGATGGGATGATTTACCACGCTAGTGGACAGGCTGGTGTTGTCTGTCAAGAACCTGCAGACTTCTTTGAGCCCAATCACTTGTACGACCTCTATGTCTACCCAGAAATGGATATCCAGTCTGTGAAGGAAAAAGCTTGCAAACATCTAGGAGCACTCTACAATGCTTCTTTCTATCCAGATGGAGCTGGTTTTTATTGCTCCCAGTATATGGCAGAAATCCTACCGATTTTTGAGACCATACCTATGAAATTTGGGGATGGGGAGCAGGAGATTAGTGATTTTTGGAGAGAGTATTATAGAGAACTAGGTTTGCCTGTTCCTCTGAACCAAGCTGGGACCAATCCTAGTCAGTTGGCAGCATCGCCTCTGTTAGAATGTAAAGAAAGGAATCTTCATGATTCAGATTTTTAATCCATCTCGTTTGACGAGACAGCCATTTTTTGGAGAATTGATCCGCTATCTAGACCAGCATGAGGATGTTATTTTGCGAGAAATTAAGGCCAAGTTTCCAGATGTAGCAGTTGACAAACTCATGGAAGAGTATATAAAGTCAGGCTTGATTCTACGAGAAAATAAGCGTTATTACCTTAATCTTCCTATGCTTGAATCACTCGATAGTCTCGAACTGGATCAAGAGATTTTTGTCAGCGAAGATAGTCCAGTCTATCAAGCTTTGTTAGAGAAGGATTTTGAGACAGAATTGCGCAATCAAACCAATGCAGCTATTTTAGTTGAAAAGACGGACTTTGCGAGATCAAAAATGACCCTGTCTAATTATTTCTACAAGGTCAAACATCAGTATCCTTTGACAGAAAAACAGCAGGAGCTTTACGACATTTTGGGAGATGTTAATCCTGAGTATGCTCTCAAATATATGACGACTTTTTTGTTGAAATTTCTCAAAAAAGACCAGCTTATACAGAAACGCCGTGATATCTTTGTGGATAGTTTGGTCGTCCTAGACTATATTGTCCAAAATGAAGAGGGGAAGTATGAGTTGACCGTCGATTTTGACAAGGAGAGATTAACTTTCTACTTAGCGTGAAATTTTGTTTCTGAGCACATTGTTTGACTTTCCTTAGGATTAAGTATAAACTATATGTAACCGGTAACACATATCGGAATAAACTAAAGGAGACAATCATATGTCACTTGAAAACAAATTGGAACAAGCAACAGGCGCTATCAAAGAAGGATTTGGTAAAGTTACTGGGGATAGCAAGACTGAAGCAGAAGGCGCTGTAGAAAAGACAGTTGCTAAGGCAAAAGAGGTAGTTGAAGATGCTAAAGGTGCTGTAGAAGGTGCCGTTGAAGGTTTGAAAAACGCTTTTAAATAAAAATAGAAAAAATCAAGGGTTTCATTTCCCTTGATTTTTTACTATCTTATAAATAATTTTCTGCGACGGCTGCATCTCCTGGATAGGCTTCTTTCTTGCCTTGAACGATTTGGTAGCAATCGGCACCCTTACCGGCGATAATAACTGCATCTAATTCGTGATTTGTGATAGCCATAGCTGCCTTGATGGCTTCTTGGCGATCCGCAATTTTTTCAACAGGATGATTGATGTAGCTACTAATTTCATCTGCAATGGCCATTGGGTCTTCGTAGTTGGGGTCATCAGCAGTCAGAAAGACTTGAATCTCAGGGTGTTGATTGAGGAGGAGGCCAAAGTCTTTACGACGACTCTCTCCCTTATTTCCTGTCGAACCTAAGACCAGAGCAATCTTTCCTGTTTGATGAGTCTCTACAACCTTGATTAGTTTTTTGAGACTGTCACCATTGTGGGCATAGTCGATGAAGACCTTGGCTCCATTTTTCTGAGTGAGGACTTCCATACGACCAGGAACGCGGGTTGCAGCGATTCCTTTTTTGATATCCTCAAGACTAGCTCCGAGACGGAGGCAAGCAAGTCCAGCAGCAACGGCATTTTCTTGGTTGAAGTGGCCAATGAGTTGGATATCATAGTCTCCAGCGAGTTTACCCGTAGCTGAAAAGCTAAAGGCTTTGGAATTCTCGATTTGGTTGCTCGACTGGCTACCATAGAAATCATGGTCTTGATCTTCTACTTGTTCTTTCAAGACAGAAAAGTGGTCCATGTCACTGTTAATGATGACTGCTCGGCTATTTTCCATCAAGAGACGTTTGTGGTAGAAGTAGTCTTCAAAGCTAGGGTGTTCAATCGGGCCGATATGGTCGGGGCTGATATTGAGGAAAACTCCCACATCAAAAGTTAGACCATAGACACGTTTGACCAGATAGGCTTGACTGGATACCTCCATGATGAGGTGGGTACGGTCATTTTGCACAGCTTGATTCATCATATCAAAGAGGTCAATGCTCTCAGGGGTTGTCAATGCAGACTTAAAGAAAGTCTTGCCATCTAAAGTTGTATTCATGGTCGAGAGCATAGCAGGTCGATGCCCTTGAGATAAAATGTTATAGGCGAAGTAGGCTGCTGTTGTTTTACCCTTAGTACCAGTAAAGGCAAGGAGTTTGAGTTTTTTCTGTGGATTGCCATAAAATTCCATAGCTACCAAACTCATGGCTTTCTTGATATCACTGACGATAATAGCAGGAATACCAACCTCATAATCTTTTTCAGCCACATACCAACCGAGGCCTTGAGAGATGGCAGAAATCAGGAATTCCTTCTTAAAGGCAGCACCCTTGACGAAAAAGAGGCTCTTCTCTTTGGCCTTGCGGCTATCATAGCAGATGGTGTCAAATATGACATGGCTGTAGTTGTAGTGATAATGTCCTTGGTCGATAATCTCACGGAAGAGATCATCTTTCTTTAAAATATCTAATACGGTTTCAATCTTAATCATACTTTCTATTGTAAACCGAAAGTCGCAAATTTACAAGTGACAAGGAAAAGTTTATAATGGAAGATGAGGAATTTTTCCTAGTGATTAAAATTAAATGAGGAATTTATGTCTAACGAAAACAATCACCAGCAGGCCCAGATGTTACGGGGGACTGCTTGGCTAACGGCTAGTAACTTTATCAGTCGTCTACTCGGTGCCATTTATATCATCCCTTGGTATATATGGATGGGGTCTTATGCGGCTACAGCAAATGGTCTCTTTACCATGGGCTACAATATCTATGCCTGGTTCTTACTGGTTTCAACAGCGGGTATTCCAGTTGCGGTGGCCAAGCAAGTTGCCAAGTATAATACCATGAGAGAAGAAGAGCATAGCTTTGCCCTGATTCGGAGCTTTTTAGGCTTTATGACAGGACTAGGTCTAGTTTTTGCTTTAGTCTTGTATATCTTTGCTCCTTGGCTAGCAAACTTGTCTGGCGTGGGCAAAGACCTGATCCCAATTATGCAGAGTTTGGCTTGGGCGGTCTTGATTTTCCCATCTATGAGTGTTATCCGAGGTTTCTTCCAAGGAATGAATAACCTGAAACCTTATGCTATGAGCCAAATCGCTGAGCAGGTCATTCGTGTTATCTGGATGCTCTTAGCTACCTTTATGATTATGAAAATGGGCTCAGGAGATTATCTAGCAGCGGTTACCCAATCCACCTTTGCTGCCTTTGTCGGCATGGTAGCTAGTTTTGCAGTTTTGATCTATTTCCTCTATAAAGAAGGAATGCTTCAAAAAGTTTTTGAAACACGAGATAAGATTGATAGCAAACACCTGTTAATGGATACGATTAAGGAAGCTATTCCTTTTATCTTGACTGGTTCGGCTATTCAGCTTTTCCAAATCTTGGACCAAAATACCTTTATCAATAGCATGAAGTGGTTTAGCAACTATAGTAATGAAGACTTAATTGTCATGTTTTCTTATTTCTCAGCCAATCCTAATAAAATCACTATGATTTTGATTTCTGTTGGGGTTTCGATTGGGAGTGTCGGTTTGCCACTTTTGACTGAAAACTATGTTAAGGGGGACTTGAAGGCAGCTTCTCGTCTAGTTCAGGACAGCATCACTATGCTTTTCCTATTCTTGCTACCAGCAACGGTTGGAGTAGTCATGGTAGGAGAACCTCTCTATACTGTCTTCTATGGTAAGCCAGATAGTTTGGCTATGGGATTGTTTGTCTTTGCAGTTTTGCAGTCTACTATTTTAGGCTTGTACATGGTTTTGTCTCCAATGCTTCAAGCCATGTTCCGCAACCGCAAGGCCGTTCTCTATTTTATCTATGGTTCCATTGCCAAGCTGGTCTTACAACTGCCAACCATCGCTCTCTTCCACAGTTATGGACCTTTGATTTCAACAACAATCGGTCTCATCATTCCTAATGTTTTGATGTATCGGGATATTTGTAAGGTAACTGGTGTCAAGCGCAAGGTGATTTTGAAACGAACCATTTTAATCAGTTTATTAACTCTTTTCATGTTTCTAGTAGTTGGGACATTGCAGTGGATTTTAGGATTTGTCTTCCAACCAAGTGGACGTTTGTGGAGTTTCCTATATGTAGCCCTTGTCGGTGCCATGGGTGGAGGTGTTTATGGAGTTATGAGTCTCCGTACCCGTTTGTTGGATAAGGTGATTGGAAAAGCTCAAGCAGATCGCTTACGAATCAAATTAAAGTTAACTTAAAAAATATTTATAAATAAAAGGGATAATTTGAACATTTCTATCATGAAATGCTTGAATTATTCTCTTTTTTATTAATTTGTATTATATTTTTTATAATTTGTAGATAGTAATTTAATTTTTCTTAAATTTTACTTAAAAAACTATTGACTAAATAAAACCTGTAATGTATAATAAGACAAATATTTAAATCAGGAGGTTCTGGAGATGAAAAAGTCTAAGGCCAAGTATGCAACGCTTGCAGGTGTCGTGTTAAGTGCAGGTATTTTGTTAAGTGCCTGTGGAAATTCTAGCACAGGGTCAAAAACATACAATTATGTTTATTCAAGTGATCCATCTAGTTTGAACTATCTAGCAGAAAACCGTTCAACAACTACTGATATTGTGACCAACCTGGTAGATGGTCTCATGGAAAATGACCAGTATGGAAATTATGTCCCATCCTTGGCTGAGGATTGGAGTGTTTCTAAGGACGGTTTGACCTATACCTACAAACTGCGGAAAGATGCTAAATGGTATACTGCAGATGGAGATGAATATGCTCCTGTAACTGCCCAAGATTTTGTCACTGGTTTGAAATATGCGGCTGATAAAAAATCAGAAGCCTTGTACTTAGTGCAAGAATCCGTTGCAGGTTTAGATGACTATATCACTGGTAAAACAAGCGACTTTTCAACTGTCGGAGTCAAGGCTCTTGATGACCAAACCGTTCAATATACCTTGGCACGACCAGAATCTTATTGGAACTCAAAAACAACTTCAACCATTCTCTTCCCAGTCAATGCAGATTTCTTGAAATCAAAAGGGGATGATTTTGGGAAGGTAGACCCATCTAGCATTTTGTATAATGGACCTTTCTTGATGAAATCCTTTGTTTCAAAATCTGTCATCGAATTCAAGAAAAATCCTAACTACTGGGATGCTAAAAATGTCTTTGTAGATGATGTCAAATTGACTTATTTTGATGGTAGTGACCAAGACGCGTTAGCACGTAATTTTACCGAAGGTGTTTATAGCTACGCTCGTCTTTATCCAAATAGTTCAAGTTTTGAAGGAATTAAAGAAAAGAATAAGGACAATATCATTTATAGCATGCAAGATGCCACTTCTTACTTCTTAAACTTTAACCTAGATAGAAAATCTTATAAATTCACTTCTAAGACAAGTGATGCTGAAAAGAAATCGACTCAGGAAGCGGTTCTTAATAAAAACTTCCGTCAAGCCATTAATTTTGCCTATGACCGTACAGCTTACGGAGCCCAATCTCAAGGAGAAGAGGGGGCAACTAAGATTTTGCGTAACTTGGTTGTTCCTCCAAACTTCGTAAGTATCAACGGAAAAGACTTTGGTGAAGTAGTAGCCTCGAAGATGGTTAACTACGGTAAGGAATGGCAAGGAATCAACTTTGCGGATGCTCAAGATCCATACTACAATCCAGAAAAAGCTAAGGCTAAATTTGCAGAAGCTAAGAAAGAACTCCAAGCCAAAGGAGTCCAATTCCCTATACACTTAGATAAAACTATAGATTTGGCTAATAAGGCTGAAATTCAAGGAATCAATTCCATGAAGCAATCAATAGAATCTGTCTTAGGTGCAGATAATGTTGTGATTGATGTTCATCAACTTTCTACAGAGGACTATGAAAGTTCAGGTTATCTTGCTCAAACTGCAGCTCAGAAGGATTATGATCTTTACAATGGTGGTTGGACTCCAGACTATCAAGATCCTTCAACCTATCTTGACGTCTTTAACGTTAATTCTGGTGGTTTGATGCAAAATCTAGGTATAGAGCCAGGTGAAGCCAATGACAAGGCCAAGGCTGTTGGACTAGATGTCTACACTCAAATGTTGGAAGAAGCCAATAAGGAGCAAGATCCAGCTAAACGTTATGAAAAATATGCAGATGCCCAAGCTTGGTTAGTAGATAGCTCTCTAGCAATTCCAAATGTTTCACTAGGCGGAACACCAACATTGAGAAAAATTGTTCCTTTCTCAACACCATATTCATTGGCTGGTAATAAAGGGGTTGAATCATATAAATACCTCAAATTACAAGATAAGACAGTTACAAAAGACGAATATGAAAAAGCCAAAGAAAAATGGCTGAAAGAAAAAGAAGAATCCAATAAAAAAGCCCAAGAAGAATTGGCAAAACATGTCAAATAAGGATTTTTCAAGAAAAACGATGGTTTCGAAGGAAACTATCGTTTTTTAATAGAATAACGTTAAATTCAGATTAAAAACGCTTACATTTTTGGATTGTTTATTTGAATTATGATATAATAAATATGATAAAAATATAAAAAGTTATTTTCGAAAGTCTCTTCCAGCGTTAATGGAAGTATGCACATGCTAGGGTAATGTTATAGGAGGGATGCCATTTACTGGAAAAGTAAGATAAAATGCAACAAATGATAAGTTCTTCTTTATGTGAAGAGTTTTTATCGGCCTGTTTACTAATCATTATGGAGGTATCATCATGGGCGCTATTATGGAGTTTGCAACAGAAAAACAGATTGCATCATTTCTCTCAACTTGCCACATTGAAGGACAAAAGAATTTTCTGATGGCTTTTAAGAAAAAGACATGGTTGAAATCCTTTATTGATTTCTTCATTATAGGAGGGACTTACTATGTTCAGTCGAGTGTGAAGCCTAAGATTCTGGCATTCACACCTAAGGGAATCTACTTGATGGACATCAGTGATGTAACAGAAAATCATTCTAATCACGTCGAAGAGATGCCTTGGAATCAAGTCAAAGATTTTACTTATAAGCCAGTCTTGAATACAGTTAGGCTGAACTGGCACTATCAAAATGAAGACTATATTTTTTCTGTGGATGTCGGTCAGGTTAGTCAGCATGTGGGCCAGTATCAATTTAACAAAGAGCATTATGACTATTTATCCCAACAGGATTTCTTTCAGTCAAAGTAAACTCTAGCAATCATTTTCACAAAAGAATCTGGAATATTTTCTGGATTCTTTTTAGCTTTACTAGCTAATACTCAATGAAAATCAAAGAGCAAACTAGGAAGCTAGCCGCAAGCTGTACTTGAGTACGGTAAGGCGACGCTGACGTGGTTTGAATTTGATTTTCGAAGAGTATAAGTCTATAGTTTAAAACTATAACCAGCTCTTGAAAAGAAGAAAATGAGTTGATGAAAATAAGTGGTACAATAGTTACTATAGATTTGGAGGTATTGTATGAGCAAGGAATTACACATCAACACAATTTTGGCCCAGGCGGGTATTAAATCAGATGAAGCGACAGGAGCTTTGGTGACACCGCTTCATTTTTCAACGACCTATCAGCATCCAGAGTTTGGTAAATCTACTGGATTTGACTATACGCGTACCAAAAACCCAACTCGCACTAAGGCAGAAGAAGTCTTGGCGGCTATTGAGTCAGCAGACTATGCTCTAGCTACTAGCTCAGGTATGTCAGCTATTGTACTGGCCTTTAGCGTCTTTCCAGTAGGAAGTAAGATCTTGGCTGTCCGTGACCTTTATGGTGGTTCTTTCCGCTGGTTCAACCAAGTGGAGCAAGAAGGTCGTTTCCATTTTAACTATGCCAATACAGAAGAAGAGTTGACTGCCGAGTTGGAGAAGGACGTGGATGTTCTCTATATCGAAACGCCAACCAATCCCTTGATGTTGGAATTTGATATCGAAAAACTAGCAAAATTAGCTCATGCTAAGGGTGCCAAAGTGGTGGTGGACAATACCTTCTACAGCCCTATCTACCAACGTCCGATTGAAGATGGAGCAGATATCGTTCTCCATTCAGCAACCAAGTATCTAGCAGGGCACAATGATGTCTTGGCTGGAGTGGTTGTGACCAATAGTTTAGAACTATACGAGAAGCTCTTTTACAATCTCAATACGACAGGGGCAGTATTGTCTCCATTTGACAGTTATCAATTGATTCGTGGTCTCAAGACCTTGTCCCTTCGTATGGAGCGCTCAACAGCTAACGCCCAAGAAGTGGTTGCCTTTTTGAAGGATTCCCCAGCAGTTAAGGAAGTTCTCTACACTGGTCGTGGAGGCATGATTTCCTTTAAAGTAGCTGATGAAACACGCATTCCTCACATTTTGAACAGTCTTAAGGTCTTCTCTTTTGCGGAAAGTTTGGGTGGGGTAGAAAGTCTCATTACTTATCCAACGACGCAAACTCATGCTGATATTCCAGCAGAAGTGCGCCATTCTTATGGTTTAACAGATGACCTCTTGCGTTTGTCGATTGGGATTGAGGATGCTAGAGATTTGATTGCAGATTTGCGCCAAGCCTTGGAAGGATAAGACAAAGATGGGAAAATATGATTTTACAAGCCTGCCCAATCGTTTAGGGCACCATACCTATAAATGGAAAGAAGCAGAAACAGATAGTGAAGTCCTACCAGCTTGGATAGCGGATATGGACTTTGTAGTCTTGCCTGAAATCCGCCAAGCCGTGCAGACTTACGCTGATCAACTGGTTTATGGCTATACCTATGCCAGTGAAGAGTTAATTCACGAAGTTCAAAAGTGGGAAGCCACACAACACGATTACCACTTTGACAAAGAGGCTCTTGTCTTTATCGAGGGTGTGGTACCAGCCATCTCAACAGCTATTCAAGCCTTTACAAAAGAAGGCGATGCGGTTTTGATTAACACACCTGTCTATCCACCCTTTGCACGCAGTGTCAAGTTGAATAACCGTAGATTGATTACCAATTCTTTGGTGGAAAAGGATGGTCTGTTTGAGATTGACTTTGACCGACTTGAAAAGGATTTGGTAGAAGAGGATGTCAAACTTTATATTCTTTGCAACCCTCACAATCCTGGTGGACGTGTTTGGGAAAAGGAAGTGTTGGAGAAGATTGGCCAACTCTGCCAAAAACACGGTGTTTTCTTGGTTTCAGATGAGATTCACCAAGATTTGGCCCTCTTTGGTCACAAGCATCATTCCTTCAATACCATCAATCCTGACTTTAAAGAATTTGCTATCGTCTTGACTAGTGCCACTAAAACCTTTAATATTGCTGGAACAAAAAATTCATATGCAGTCATTGAAAATCCTAAGTTGAGACTGGCTTACCAGAAACGCCAGTTGGCCAATAACCAGCATGAAATTTCAGGCTTGGGTTATTTGGCGACAGAAGCTGCCTATCGATACGGTAAAGATTGGTTAGAGGAACTCAAGCAAGTCTTTGAAGACCATATCAATTATGTGGTGGATTTATTTGGAAAAGAGACTAAAATCAAGGTCATGAAACCGCAAGGAACCTACTTGATTTGGCTTGATTTTTCAGCCTATGACCTGACTGATGAAAAATTACAAGAGCTTTTGAGAAATGAAGCCAAGGTTATCCTCAATCCTGGTTTGGATTATGGGGATGAAGGAAGTCTTCATGCCCGCCTCAATGTAGCCATGCCTAAATCCCTGCTGCAAGAAGTTTGTCAGCGGATTGTGACGACTTTTGCTAAACTTTAAAAATCCAGCCTTCTAGGAGAAAAGTCTTCCTAGAAGGCTATTTTCATAGGGGAAAATATGGTATAATAAAAAGATAAGGTAAAGGTAAAAATATGGCTAAATTGATTCCGGGGAAAGTCCGTATCGAAGGCGTTGCCCTTTATGAAACTGGTAAGGTTGACATCATCAAGGAAAAGAACAATCGGCTCTATGCTCGCGTTGCAGAAGAGGAACTGCGCTATAGTTTAGAGGATGATTTGGTTTTTTGCGCCTGCGATTTTTTCCAAAAGAGGGGCTACTGTGTGCATTTGGCAGCGCTGGAGCATTTTCTAAAAAATGATGAGCGTGGTCAGGAAATCTTGCAGAGTCTGGAAGAAGGTCATGAAGAAAAAGAGGCCGTTGAAACCAAGGTGACCTTGGGTGGCAAATTTTTGGAGCGAATCTTATCTCCAAAATCAGACCGAACCTATGAGTTGTCAGCTGTGGGTCAGGTGGAAGCAGGAAGCAATCATATCTTGTGGACTCTTAGAATCGGGCAAATCAATAGCCAAAAATACTACGTCATTCGGGATATTCCACTCTTTTTAAAAGTCGTTGAGAAGAGAAAACCTTATATGATTGGCAAGATTTATGAGGAGTCTCTTTCTTGGGAATCCTTTGATGAGGCCAGCAAAGAACTTTTGACTTTCTTGCGGGGACTAGTGGAGGAAGGACAGGCTCCAGACCTCTTTTTCCAAAACCAAGGTCGGCACCTCTTTTTTCCTCTGACCTTTTTTGAGCAGGGTGTGAATTTACTGATGACCTTGCCACATTTTCAATTTGATCATCAAGTGGATAGCTACCAGACCCTACTTTTTCAGGATATGCATGTTGATGCCAATCTCTTTGCCTTTACAGTAACAGAATACTCGGACTATTTTGAAATGGAAATCAGTGAGAGTCCGAGGGTCAATGTCTTTTATCAGGGAGCTGTGCTTTTCCATAAAGGACAGGTTTATTTTCTAACAGACCAGCAGATGCGTCTTCTCAAGGAAATCAAAGCGTTGCCTTTGGATCAGCATGGGAAAAAACACCTGCAATTTGATAGCAGTGACCGCGATAAGTTAGCTTCCTGTCTGACTCTTTTTAGCCAGATGGGGGCCGTCTCAGCTCCAGAACGCTTACAAATCAAAACGTTTTCTCCATCGTTTTACTTTGACAGGGAGGAGGATAATCGGATTCGTTTAGAAATCCAGTTTGATTATGGGGATAGGCAGGTATCAAGCCGACAAGAGCTAGAAGAATTACCATTTTCGAGTGATGCTGACTTAGAAGAAAGAATTTTCCAAGTCTGTTTGGCTGCGGGCTTTGAAGCAGATTTTCAATCTTGGCGTCAGGCCTTAAAAGCGGAGTCTGTCTATCATTTCTTTCATGAAATCATTCCAGGCTTTGAAAAACTCGGGAATGTTGATCTATCAGATAAGCTAGAAGAAATTTATAGTCTAGCAAGCCCTCAAGTGCAAATTGCTTCCAAGGGAGGTCTCTTGGAAATCCAGTTTGATTTTAAAGATATTGCCCAAGAGGAAATTGACCAAGCCATGCAGGCCTTGGTTGCCAATCAAGATTTTTATATTGATTCGTCTAATCAAGTCTACTTTTTCGATGAAGAAACCAAGAAAATTCGCCAAAATTTACAGGAACTGGGGCAATTTGAACTAAAAGATGGCTCCTTACAGGCTCGGAAATCCTTGGCCTACAGTTTAGCCCATCTCTTTGAAGGGCGAGATCGTGTTTCTTTTTCACAAGAATTCCAGAATCTGGCTCATGATTTGACGCATCCAGAGGACTTCCCTAGACAAGCAACTCAGGTTCAGGCTGACTTGCGAGATTATCAGGAAAAGGGAATCGGCTGGTTGCAAATGCTCCATCATTATGGTTTTGGTGGGATTTTGGCTGATGATATGGGATTGGGGAAAACCCTTCAGACCATTGCTTTTTTGACCAGTCAAGTGACAAAAGAAAGTCGGGTTTTGATTCTAGCTCCATCTGGTTTGATTTACAACTGGGCAGATGAATTTAAGAAGTTTGCCCCACAGTTGGATGTAGCTGTTGTTCATGGATTAAAGGCTAGTCGTGAAGAGATTCTTGCTGAAAACCATCAAATCTATGTGACGAGCTATGCCACCTTCCGTCAGGACAGTGATTTTTATCAGGGGATGTCCTTTGACTTTCTTTTCTTAGATGAGGCTCAGGTCATGAAAAACGCCCAGACAAAGATTGCCCAGACCTTGAGACAATTTGTGGTGCCGTCGGTTTTTGCCTTATCAGGAACTCCTATTGAAAACCATCTGGGTGAGCTGTGGTCTATTTTCCAAATCGTCATGCCAGGACTCTTGCCAAGTAAGAAAGAATTTATGAAATTGCCAGCCGAGCGCGTAGCTCAGTTTATCAAGCCCTTCGTGATGCGACGTAAGAAAGAAGAAGTTCTGACTGAATTGCCAGATTTGATTGAAGTGGTTTATAAGAATGAACTGGAAGACCAGCAAAAGGCTATTTACCTAGCCCAGTTGCAACAGATGCGAGACCGTTTAGCTCAGGTGTCAGATCAGGAATTTCAGCGTAGTCGAGTGGAAATCTTGTCTGGTTTGATGCGCTTGCGTCAAATCTGTGATACCCCCGCCCTCTTTATGGAGGATTATCAGGGAGCCAGTGGCAAACTGGATAGTCTTCGTGACCTGTTGGTACAGGTAGCAGACGGCGGACACCGTGTCTTGATTTTCTCGCAGTTCAAGGGAATGTTGGAGAAAATTGAACAAGAACTGCCTGACTTGGGCATGGCATCTTTTAAAATTACAGGTTCAACCCCAGCTAAGGAAAGACAAGACATGACCAAGGCCTTTAATCAAGGGGAAAGAGATGCCTTTCTGATTTCCCTCAAGGCTGGTGGTGTCGGTCTGAACCTGACAGGTGCTGATACCGTTATCTTGGTTGACCTTTGGTGGAATCCAGCGGTGGAAGCGCAAGCCATTAGCCGTGCTCATCGGATGGGGCAGGAAGAAACGGTTGAGGTCTATCGCTTGGTGACCAAGGGAACCATTGAAGAAAAAATTCAGGAACTCCAAGAACAGAAGAAACATCTGGTGTCACAAGTATTGGACGGCACAGAGTCACGTGGCAGTCTGACCCTGGCAGAAATTAGAGAAATTTTGGGAATTTCTGAAGTCAGCACTTGAAAAATCAAGACAATACGCTATAATGAAGTGTTGAAAGGAAATAGAAAATGAGAGAAGAACGATTTCCATTGGTGTCAGATGATGAGATCATGTTGACTGAGATGCCGGTTATGGACCTCTATGATGAATCTGACTTTATCAGTAATATCAAGGGAGAATACCGTGATAAGAATTATCTGGAGTGGGCCCCTATTACTGAAGAAAAACCAGCAAAACCGATTGAAAAGCCAGTAGAGAAACCTAAGAAGGCTGGCTTAGGAGTAAAAAAAGAAGGAAAAAGCTATGCGGAGGTGGCACGTGAAGAAGCGCGTGCGGACTTGAAAAAGAAACGCTCAGCAAGTTATCTGACTAAGGATATTACTCCTACAAGGCGCCCTTCTCATCCAAGTCTAGTTAGGCAGGGCAATCAACCTACTGCGCCTTTCCAAAAGGAAAATCCTGGTGAATTTGTTAAATATAGTCAAAAATTGACCCAGTCTCATTACATCTTGGCGGAAGAAGTTAGCAATATTTCGACTCAAGCTGAGCCAAAAGAAACTTCAGGACCAAAGAAAAACAACTATGATTTTCTGAAGAAGAGCCAAATCTACAATAAAAAGAATCAACAAAAAGAACAAGAACGTCGGGTTGCCCAAGAGTTGAATCTGACCAGAATTACGGAATAGGGGAGAAAACATGCCAAAGACATATCATTTTATCGGAATTAAGGGATCAGGGATGAGTGCCTTGGCCTTGATGTTGCACCAAATGGGGCATAAGGTTCAAGGATCAGATGTTGAAAAGTACTACTTTACTCAACGTGGTCTTGAGCAGGCAGGAATTACCATTCTTCCTTTTGATAAAAAGAATCTAGACGGTGATATGGAAATTATCGCTGGAAATGCCTTTCGTCCAGATAACAATGTCGAAATTGCCTATGCGGACCAAAATGGCATTAGCTACAAACGTTACCATGAGTTCCTAGGTAGCTTTATGCGCGACTTTGTTAGCATGGGAGTTGCTGGAGCGCACGGAAAAACTTCAACGACAGGTATGTTATCTCATGTCTTGTCTCACATTACAGATACTAGCTTCTTAATCGGAGATGGAACAGGTCGTGGTTCAGCTAATGCTAAATATTTTGTCTTTGAATCTGACGAATATGAGCGTCACTTCATGCCTTACCACCCAGAATATTCTATTATTACCAACATTGACTTTGACCATCCAGACTATTTCACAAGTCTAGAGGATGTTTTCAATGCCTTTAACGACTATGCTAAACAAATTACCAAAGGTTTGTTTATCTACGGTGAAGATGCTGAATTGCGTAAGATTAAGTCTGATGCTCCTATTTATTATTATGGTTTTGAAGCAGAAGGTAATGACTTTGTCGCTAGTGATCTTCTTCGTTCAACAACTGGTTCAACCTTCACAGTTCATTTCCGTGGTCAAGAATTAGGGCAATTCCACATTCCAACCTTTGGTCGTCACAATATCATGAATGCGACAGCTGTTATTGGTCTTCTTTACACAGCAGGATTTGATTTGAACTTGGTGCGTGAACACTTGAAAACATTTGCCGGTGTTAAGCGTCGTTTCACTGAGAAAATTGTCAATGACACGGTGATTATCGATGACTTTGCCCACCATCCAACAGAAATCATTGCAACCTTGGATGCGGCTCGTCAGAAATACCCAAGCAAGGAAATCGTAGCAGTCTTCCAACCTCATACCTTTACAAGAACCATTGCTTTGTTGGACGAATTTGCTCACGCTTTGAACCAAGCGGATGCTGTTTATCTAGCGCAAATCTATGGATCTGCTCGTGAAGTAGACCATGGAGATGTTAAGGTAGAAGACCTAGCTAATAAAATTAACAAGAAACACCAAGTGATTACTGTTGAAAATGTTTCTCCACTCCTAGACCATGACAATGCTGTTTACGTCTTTATGGGAGCAGGAGATATCCAAACCTATGAATACTCATTTGAACGTCTTTTGTCCAACTTGACAAGCAATGTTCAATAGGCTATTCTCATGGAAATTCCAATTAAGATCATTCAGGCAAGTAAGTCTGATTTGACTGAGATAGAGACACTTCAGGCCACATCTTTTCCAGTTGAAAAGCAGCAACCTTCCCATATTTTAGAAGAAAGTATCCGTAAGTATGCGGATACCTTTCTTCTAGCTAGGGATGAAAATCAGCTTCTGGGCTATGTTCTAGGTGGTCCTTACCCACATAATCCGAAATGTCTAGAAATACATTCTTTAGTCATCGAGGCTGACCATCAGAGACAGGGATTGGGAACGCTTCTTCTTGCGGCTTTGAAAGATGTGGCAGTTGAGCTGGATTACAAAGCTATTCGTTTGAAGAGTCCGGATGAGTTGCTTTCCTATTTTGAAATGAACGGTTTTATTGATGAAGAAGAGACAGATTCGCTTTATGCAGCTAGTCAATGTTTTAGTATGATTTGGTTTAATCTCTTTTTTTAGGAGGCACAATGGAAATTAGGAAAGCAAGATTAGAAGATTTAGATCATATCGTTGAGATTGAACTAGAAAATTTCTCGATTGAAGAAGCCATTCCTCGCTCTGTTTTTGAGGCGCATTTGCGAGAAATTCAGACCTCGTTTCTGGTTGCAGAAAAAGAAGGCAGAATCATGGGGTATATAGAAGGACCAGTTGGCCCATACCGCCATCTGCAAGATCAGTCTTTTACAGAAGAGATAGAAGATTATAGTCATGAGCCTGGTGGTTATATCTCTGTGACCTGTCTTTCTATTGCCAAGGAGGCACAAGGCCTTGGACTTGGTCAGAAATTACTAACAGTCTTGAAAGAGTTGGCTCTTGAACACGAAAGAGAAGGTATTAACCTAACCTGTCATGATTATCTCATCGCCTACTACGAAAAGCATGGATTTGTCAATGAGGGTAAGTCCCAGTCAACCTTTGCAGGAGAAACCTGGTATGATATGGTCTGGGAAGCTAAAAAATAAGCTAGAAAAGCATGCTAGGTTGCTTTTCTTTCGTTTTTAAGATATAATATTATGGATTGTCAACGAGGAGGATAAACTTTTGAGTGAAAAGCCAAGAGAAGACGAAAAATTAAGCTTTAAAGAGCAGATTTTGCGTGATTTAGAAAAAGTAAAACGTTATGAAGGGATTCGTCAAGAGGCCGCTGAACTTGATGAAAAAAAATCAGCTTTGTCTGTCCCTGACACAAAAATTGCTGATGAAGAGGTGATGAATGCATCCCTATCAGCTGTTGAAAAAATTATGGAGAATGCACCACGTGTTCCACAGCATCCTAGTGAAGATGTTCCAGCATCACCGGCGGAGGAACTAAGAGAGGAAGCTCCAATCATTCCTAGTCACCCTAGTCAAGATGTTCCAGCATCACCAGCTGAAGAAATTCCATCAAGACCGGTTCCGGGACCAGAAGTCGTTCATCCTAAAAAAGCTGAAAAAGATGTGAACACAACACCAACAAGAGTAGCTGTTTCTTATAAGACAGAAGCACAAAAAGAGACACAAGCAGAAGCGCCAAGACCTGAACCGGTCGTTGAAACTGAAGCTGTTGACGTGATTGCTGAAACTCCACGTCGTAGTCGTCGTGAGACAGTTAAACCTGTTAAGAAGAAAAAATCACATTTGAAAGCTTTCTTCATTTCTCTATTGATTTTCCTTGCCTTGATTTCAGCAGGTGGTTACTTTGGTTACCAGTATGTTCAATCATCCTTATTACCAGTTGATGCAAATTCTAAGGAATATGTAACGGTTCAAATCCCAGAAGGATCCAATGTCCAAGAGATTGGATCAGCACTTGAACATTCTGGTGTGATTAAACACGGAGTGATTTTTGCTTTTTATGCTAAATATAAGAATTATTCAGATTTGAAGGCTGGATATTACAATTTGCAAAAGAGCATGAGTACAGAGGATATCATTAAGGAACTCCAAAAAGGTGGTACTCCTGAACCTCAAGAACCTTCACTTGCAGATTTAACGATTCCAGAAGGATATACGATTGATCAAATCGCCCAAGCTGTAGGCCAATTACAAGGTGAATTTAAAGAGCCTTTGACAGCGGAAGCTTTTTTGGCTAAAGTTCAAGATGACAACTTTATCAGTCAAGAAGTTGCTAAATATCCAAACCTACTCGAAAGCTTGCCAACGAAAGAAAGTGGAGTTCGTTATCGTTTAGAAGGATTCCTCTTCCCAGCGACATACTCTATCAAGGAAAGCACAACTATTGAAAGTTTGATTGATGAGATGTTGGCAGCTATGGATAAGACCTTGACTCCGCACTATAGTGCAATTAAGTCTAAAAACTTGACAGTCAATGAATTGCTAACAATTGCTTCACTTGTTGAAAAAGAAGGTGCTAAGACTGAAGACCGTAAGTTGATTGCAGGTGTCTTCTACAATCGTTTGAACCTTGGTATGCCACTTCAAAGCAATATTGCAATCTTGTATGCCCAAGGGAAACTTGGTCAAAATATTAGCCTAGCAGACGATGCTGGAATTGACACATCGATTAATTCACCATACAATGTTTATACCAAACCTGGTTTGATGCCTGGTCCAGTAGATAGTCCAAGTCAGGACGCGATTGAAGCAAGTATTAACCAAACAAAGAGTGAGAACCTCTACTTTGTAGCCAATGTTACAGATGGTAAAGTCTATTACGCAGTGACACAGGAAGAGCATGATCGTAATGTAGCTGAACACGTCAATAGCAAGCTTACTCAAAATAGTAGTTCAAACTAAGACTACAACAATGAGAATCTCAGATAGAGATTCAATACTATCGAAAGAAAGTTGAGAAAAATGGCAGAAAAAACATATCCTATGACCCTAGCGGAAAAGGAAAAACTTGAAAAAGAATTAGAAGAATTGAAATTGGTCCGCCGACCAGAAGTGGTAGAACGCATTAAGATTGCCCGTTCATATGGTGACCTTTCAGAAAACAGTGAATACGAAGCAGCTAAGGATGAACAAGCTTTTGTCGAAGGACAAATCTCTAGCTTGGAAACAAAAATCCGTTATGCTGAAATCGTCAATAGCGACTCAGTTGCCGATGATGAAGTGGCGATTGGAAAAACAGTCACTATCCAAGAAATTGGTGAGGACGAGGAAGAAGTTTATATTATCGTAGGTTCAGCCGGTGCAGATGCCTTTGCGGGTAAAGTTTCAAATGAAAGCCCAATTGGACAAGCCTTGATTGGCAAGAAAACAGGTGACACAGCAACCATTGAAACGCCTGTTGATAGCTATGATGTAAAAATCTTGAAGGTTGAAAAAACAGCCTAAAAACAGAAAAAAGGAGTGAGGAGGCAGTGCGCTTCACTCACTCCTTTTTCCATTTTAAATTGAATTGGAGACGTTATGAGTTCAAAGAAGAAAAAAAATAAGATGGAGCGTGGTCTGACCAATCGTCACGTGCAGGTTATGGCCATCGCTGGAACAATCGGAACAGGACTCTTTTTGGGAGCAGGTCGTTCTATTAGCTTAACAGGTCCTTCCATTGTACTGATTTATATGATTACAGGGGCCTTCATGTTCCTCATGATGCGTGCGGTTGGGGAAATGCTCTACCAAGATCCTGAGCAACATACCTTTATCAACTTTATCACGCGCCATTTAGGTAAGGGCTGGGGTTATTTCTCAGTTTGGTCTTACTGGTTATCCGTTGTCTTTATCGGTATGGCGGAAATTACAGCCATCTCTCACTATGTTCAGTTCTGGTTTCCTAGCTGGCCAAGTTGGATGATTGAGATTGGATTTTTAACCATTCTAGCCTTGGTCAATCTGATTGCGGTGAAGCTCTTTGGGGAAGTTGAGTTTTGGTTTGCTATGGTCAAGATTGTGGCTATTTTAGCTATGATTGCCACAGGAGTCTTTATGGTCTTGACAGGCTTTAAGACACCTCATGGAGTAGCAAGTTTGGCTAATATCGCCGACAATTTCTCCCTATTCCCAAATGGTGGAGTAAACTTTGTCATGGCCTTCCAGATGGTTTTCTTTGCCTACCTCATGATTGAGTTTATCGGGGTAACGACTTCTGAAACCAAAAATCCACGTCAGGTCTTGCCAAAAGCCGTTAAGGAAATTCCTTTGCGTATCGCCTTTTTCTACGGTGGTGCCCTCTTAGCCATCATGGCTATCATTCCGTGGCGTGAACTTGCATCGGCTGATTCTCCTTTTGTAACAGTATTTGAATTGGCAGGTATCAAGTGGGCAGCGGCCTTGATTAACTTTGTCGTTTTGACGTCAGCAGCATCTGCTCTTAATTCAACCCTTTATTCAACAGGTCGTCATTTGTATCAGATTGCCCATG
Source organism: Streptococcus sp. CL6.35 (assembly GCF_049737915.1). Lineage (GTDB taxonomy): Bacteria > Bacillota > Bacilli > Lactobacillales > Streptococcaceae > Streptococcus. Next base: position 187,513 of record NZ_JBKOTU010000003.1, read on the forward strand.
ATTCGCCCAATCCATTCTTAAAGGCTATCAAGGCAGATACTCTTTCCCGTCACAACGTACCACAAAATGCCATCATCGCCTCAGCAATTTTGATTGCCCTAGCAGCCTTTATCAACGTATTGCCAGGTGTTTCCGATGCCTTTGCCTTGATTACGGCATCATCATCAGGTGTCTATATCGCCATTTATATCTTGATTATGCTGGCTCACCTTAAATACCGCAAGTCACCAGACTTTATGGTAGATGGTTATCTCATGCCCCATTATCGTTTCCTAAATCCTTTAACCATGCTCTTCTTTGCCTTTGTCTTTGTAACCCTCTTTTTACAAGAGTCTACATTTGTCGGAGCAATCGGTTCAGCTATCTGGATTATCGGTTTTGGGATTTATAGCCAGTGGAAATTTAGAAAATAGATTTGAAACTCATCAGCTTAGCTTGGTGAGTTTTTGCTAGTTTGACAGTCTATTGAAATAAGACTATAATCAAGCTGTAACAGTGTTTAAGGAGGTTTAGATGTACTTTAGATTGGAAAATAAGGAATCCCATAAATCACAAGAAATAGGGAATCTGATTCGTGTTTATAACCGTTCAAAAAGAGAAGAGGCTGAAAGTGAGCCACTTAATCTTTATGTCGAAGATGAAAAGGGCAATCTCATGGCAGGTTTGATAGCAGAGACTTTTGGAAATTGGCTAGAAATCGAGTATTTATTTGTAAAAGAAGAACTGAGAGGGCAAGGACTCGGTTCAAACCTATTGCAGCAAGCAGAAACTGAAGCTAAGAATCGAAACTGTCGTTTTGCTTTTGTCAATACTTACCAGTTTCAAGCTCCAGATTTTTATAAAATGCATGGCTACAAGGAAGTTTTTACCTTACAAGACTATCCCTACACAGGAAAAAGATTTTATTACCAAAAAGATTTGTAAGGAGAATATGAAATCATAAAGTAAAGAGGGGGCTTGACATAAGTATGGAGGTGGACTAATGGATATGAGTAACTATCGATAAGTAGCAGTTATAATCTACAAATTGTGTCTTTCTAGACGATATTGAGGACAATACAGTCGTAGCTAAGACATTAGATGTGAAATCCTACGATGCTGTAGATGTTTTGAGAAAATTGAATAAGCAGAAAACTCTCTATCATTTAGGTGGTAGAGAGTTTTTTGTTAATAAAATTTTACAAAATGACATTTATATATTGCATTAAGTTAGATATATGATATAATGTTGTTAAAAAGAGGCGCAACTTTTTAAAATTAATGAGAATCAAAGAGAAAACCAAGAATGTTAATGGAGGAATAAAAAATGGAAGTTATAAATGTAAGTAAGCATTATGCTCATTCAATCATTCTCAAAGATATAAATTTTGCACTTAATAAGGGTGAAATTGTTGGTCTAGTAGGGAGAAACGGAGTTGGCAAGAGTACATTGATGAAAATTCTTGTTCAGAATAATCAACCGACTTCAGGGAATATTATAAGTAGTGATAATGTTGGGTATTTAATCGAAGAACCAAAATTATTTTTATCTAAAACAGGTTTAGAGAATTTAAAATATTTGTCAAATTTATATGGTGTTGACTACAATAAAGAAAGATTTGGAAGTTTGATCCAAGAGTTAGATTTGACTCAGTCTATTAATAAAAAAGTAAAGACCTATTCTTTAGGTACAAAACAAAAATTAGCTTTGCTTCTAACTCTCGTTACGGAACCTGATATATTGATTTTAGATGAACCGACTAATGGTTTAGATATTGAATCATCACAAATAGTTTTAGCAGTTCTAAAAAACTTAGCTTTACATGAAAATGTGGGAATTTTAATATCGAGTCATAAATTAGAAGATATTGAAGAAATTTGTGAGAGGGTCCTTTTCTTGGAGAACGGGCTTTTGACATTCCAAAAAGTAGGAAAATATAGACATAATTGCTTGTTTGAGATAGCTTTTTCATCAGCTACAGATAAAGACATTTTCCTTACCAAACAAGAATTTGGGGATATTGTTCAGGAAGAGGGACTGAAAATTACTATGTCTGGGAATATTCAAAGTAGTGAGCTTTTTAAATTTTTTAACGAAAACTCTATTAAAGTAGTTGATTTTGAAACTAAAAAAGAGACGCTTAAAGATATTTATCTAAATCGTTCAAAATAAAGGAAGGTTATAATCATGAAATTAAATAAATTGAATTTTCTTAAGGAAAATATAAGAGATTTATATTCATCAGGCGTAATATATCTCGGATTGATTATCTCGTTTATACCGCCGATACTGGTTACATTCTTTATTCTAAAGACTCAAGGGACATCACTTGGTATTAAGCATATTTCAAATTTTTATGCTATGCTCGGTATGTTAATGGCTGTTATACATGCTAACCGAATTATTAGCAGGGATTTTTCTAACAATACGATCAGTTTATTTTATAATCAAAAGAAAAATCGGATGATTTACGTCTTGTCTAATTTTCTATATGCCATCTCAGTTTCTATTATTTATGCTTTGAATGGCATTGTGCTACTAGTCATCGTATGTAAATTGGGTGTTCCAGGTGATTTAGGATTAGATTTTATAGTAGCTATTGTAGTCAATACAATTTTGTTAGTCCTATTTTATTTTCTATTATCTTACATTTTCTATTTATACAAATTGAAAAGTGGCTTGATATTTGGTATTTTAGTTGCTTTACTACTCTTTATCCCTAATATATTAAATACGATTATGATGAATACTAGTAATGATTTGTTTATCAAAGCAATTGAACTTCTTCCTTTTTATTCTTTACCTGTATTTGTGGCTTCAAATACGATGTCTATTAGTCAGTATCTTGTGGTAATCACTACAATCATTTTATTGTACTTTTTCACTCTCAAGAAAAGCAAGAAGTATTCATTTTAGTTTCGTTTAGTATTATTTTGCATACTTAAAACCAGCAAAAAATCAGTCATCTTGGTATGCTCCTTCTCTTGCTGTTCACCACGTTTTTGACTTATACTAGACTCATTTCCAAAAGCATTATATAATAGTAATATGAAACCAACTAAACTAAACAAGAAGTACAAGCAATAAAAACTCGTTTAAAAGATTCTACTAAAGCTAATACTAAACAAAAATAAAAGAGTAAACTAGGAAGTTTATTTCAAACAATCCAACATACTGATTTTAGGTTGAAGATAATATTGGAGTGCTAATTAATGAGGTTATATTAAGTAGCTGACAGCTTGTGTTGGTTTTGGATTTTTTAAGAGTAGATGAGTATTAAAACTATAAGGAGGACGCAGGTGGCTAAAAATTTAAAATTAAAATTAGCTCGGGTAGAGCTTGATTTAACACAAGGTCAACTGGCAGAGGCTGTCGGGGTGACGCGACAGACTATTGGTTTGATAGAGGCGGGAAAATACAATCCCAGTCTCTCGCTCTGCCAGTCCATTTGCAGATGTTTAGGGAAAACCCTAGACCAATTATTTTGGGAGGAAGAAGATGGTAACTAAATTTATTCATTATCAATTACTTGACGAAAGAGAAGAACAACTAATCAATAAAGCTGGGGCAGAGTCTTTTTCACTCTTTATTGGGCTTGTACTTCTAAGCTATTTGGTGGCAGTGTTGGCTCCATCTCTTTTTAATCCGAATTTTCTAGTCTATACTCTGATAGTAGGAATTTTCTTCTTTTTCAATCGAGCCCGTTATCTGGGAGTGACCTACTATAGTCGTTTTCATTTTACGATTTTGGGTTGTTTTTTCCTAACCTTGGCTATTACTGCTCTTTTGATGTTGCAGAATTATCAATTCAACATAGAAATTTATCAGCATAATCCTTTAAACGTTAAATACTTGTCTGCTTGGGTTATTACTTATGTCATTTACCTTCCTTGGGTCTTTATCGGCAATCTCGGTCTTAAGAGTTATGGCGAATGGGCTCAGAAAAAATTTGAGCAAGACATGGATGAACTGGAGAGTGGAGAATAGCTTGTTACTCTTTTCTCAATCCAGCTAAAATGTGATATAATAGTACTAATTTATTGGAATACATGAAAGTTTTTGAAAATTTTCATGTATTTCTAGCTAAGGAAGTAGGAAAAGTATGTATCCAGATGATAGATTGACATTGCACACGGACTTGTACCAGATTAACATGATGCAGGTTTACTTTGACCAAGGAATTCACAATAAGAAGGCGGTTTTTGAGGTATATTTCCGCCAACAGCCTTTTAAGAATGGCTATGCAGTTTTTGCTGGTTTGGAAAGAATTGTGAGTTATCTTGAAGACCTGCGTTTTTCAGATAGTGATATTGCCTATTTGGAGTCTCTAGGCTATCATGGGGCATTCTTGGACTATCTCCGCAATTTCAAGTTGGAGTTGACCGTTCGTTCTGCCCAAGAAGGGGATTTGGTTTTTGCTAATGAACCGATTGTGCAGGTGGAAGGCCCTCTAGTCCAATGTCAATTGGTCGAAACGGCCCTTTTGAACATCGTCAACTACCAGACCTTGGTGGCGACTAAGGCAGCTCGTATTCGTTCAGTCATTGAAGATGAACCTTTAATGGAGTTTGGGACACGTCGGGCGCAAGAGATGGATGCGGCTATCTGGGGAACACGCGCAGCGGTGATTGGTGGAGCCAATGGAACCAGCAATGTGCGTGCTGGTAAACTCTTTGATATTCCTGTCTTGGGGACTCACGCCCATGCCTTGGTACAGGTTTATGGTAACGACTATGAAGCTTTCAAGGCTTACGCTGCGACCCACAAAAACTGTGTCTTTCTTGTGGACACCTATGACACCCTTCGCATTGGGGTACCCGCTGCCATTCAAGTGGCGCGTGAGCTGGGTGACCAGATTAACTTTATGGGTGTGCGGATTGACTCAGGGGATATTGCCTACATTTCCAAGAAAGTTCGTCAGCAACTGGACGAGGCTGGATTTACAGAGGCTAAGATTTATGCTTCTAATGATTTGGACGAAAATACTATCCTCAACCTCAAGATGCAAAAGGCCAAGATTGATGTCTGGGGTGTGGGAACCAAGCTGATTACAGCCTATGATCAGCCAGCTCTTGGGGCAGTTTATAAGATTGTTGCGATCGAAGATGAAAATGGTCAGATGCGCAATACGATCAAGCTGTCTAATAATGCGGAAAAAGTGTCTACGCCAGGTAAGAAGCAGGTGTGGCGCATTACCAGTCGTGAAAAAGGCAAGTCAGAAGGCGATTATATCACTTATGACGGTGTGGATGTGAGTGACATGACGGAAATCAAAATGTTCCATCCGACCTATACCTACATCAAGAAGACGGTTCGTAATTTTGATGCCGTTCCTCTCTTAGTGGATATCTTCAAAGACGGAAAATTGATTTACAACCTGCCTAGCTTGACTGAGATTCAGGATTATGCTCGTAAGGAATTTGACAAGCTTTGGGATGAGTACAAGCGCGTGCTCAATCCTCAGCATTATCCAGTGGATTTGGCGCGTGATGTATGGCAAGACAAGATGGACTTGATTGACAAAATGCGTAAGGAAGCACTTGGTGAAGGAGAAGAAGAATGAGTTTGCAAGAAACGATTATCCAAGAACTGGGTGTGAAACCAGTGATTGATGCCCAGGAAGAAATTCGTCGTTCCATTGATTTCTTAAAAAGATACTTGAAAAAACACCCCTTCCTTAAAACTTTTGTACTAGGGATTTCTGGAGGACAAGACTCAACCTTAGCAGGTCGATTAGCCCAATTAGCTATGGAAGAACTGCGCGCAGAGACAGGAGATGACAGCTACAAATTTATCGCTGTCCGCTTGCCATACGGAGTGCAAGCTGATGAAGCAGATGCTCAAAAAGCTCTAGCCTTCATCCAGCCAGATATCAGTTTAGTGGTGAATATCAAGGAGTCTGCAGATGCTATGACAGCTGCAGTTGAAGCGACAGATAGTCCTGTTTCAGACTTCAACAAGGGGAATATCAAAGCACGTTGTCGTATGATTGCTCAGTATGCCCTTGCTGGTTCCCATAGCGGAGCTGTCATTGGAACAGACCACGCCGCGGAAAATATCACAGGTTTCTTTACCAAGTTTGGTGACGGTGGTGCGGATATTTTACCCCTTTACCGTCTTAATAAACGCCAAGGAAAACAACTCTTGAAGGAACTTGGTGCAGCCCCAGCCCTTTATGAAAAAATCCCAACGGCAGACCTAGAAGAAGACAAACCAGGCCTAGCTGACGAAGTGGCACTTGGAGTCACTTATGAAGAGATTGACGACTACCTAGAAGGCAAAACAATCAGCCCAGAAGCCCAAGCGACTATCGAAAACTGGTGGCACAAAGGCCAACACAAACGCCACCTACCAATCACCGTATTCGATGACTTTTGGGAGTAAAAAGGTCCGGGGGACCTTTTTAGCTTCTTGCATTGAAACTCGAGAGCAAGAAGAACCTCCAGTGGAGGTTTTCAGCCTCTCGCCTTGAAATAAGAAAGCGAGAGAAGGTCCGGCAACTCACAGAGTTCGATTTCGTCGTCTCACCCCCGCAACGATGACTAGGTTTGAAAAAGCTTGCTAGAGCGCATTTCAAACCAGACAGCGACTGCGTCAAGGAACTAGATGAACAACTTGTTTTTTAGTTGTTACTGAGTTTAGTCTTTTTACCCCGAGCACGGAAACAAGTAAGCGAAGAAGGTCCGGGGGACCTTTTTAGCTTATTACCTTGAAATTCAAAAGCAAAACAAGTTTCAATGGAGATTGGACATAGAATCATCTATCAGAAAGCGAGGTAGCGTCATGAAAGCAATCGGTACGCAAATATTACAGACAGATCGTTTAATCTTGCGAAGATTTTTGGAAAGTGATGCAGAAGCCATGTTTCAGAATTGGGCTTCGTCCGCTGAAAATCTAACCTACGTCACTTGGGATCCTCATCCTGATGTCAAGGTGACTCGAAATTCGATTCGCAATTGGGTTGCCTCCTATGCCAATCCCAACTATTACAAATGGGCCATTTGTCTCAAAGAAAACCCGGAGCAGGTAATAGGAGATATCAGCATCGTTGCAATAGATGAGAACGATTCTTCTTGTGAAATTGGCTATGTGCTAGGCAAGGTTTACTGGGGACATGGGTTTATGACAGAAGCCTTGAAAGCTGTCTTGGACTTCTGTTTTACTCAAGCAGGTTTTCAAAAAGTTAGAGCTCGATATGCCAGTCTCAATCCAGCTTCAGGTCGTGTCATGGAGAAGGCTGGAATGTCCTATCTAAAGACTATTAGCAATGGTGTAGAGAGAAAAGGCTATCTTGCGGACCTTATTTATTATCAGATAAGTAGGGAAGACTAGTGAATTTTCCTTTCAGTTTCCATCAAAGTCAGGCTTTGTCTGGCTTTTTTTGCAACATTTTTTACATAATCTGATTAAATTCCTATTTTTCCCTATCATTGTCCCTGTTTTTTCTGGAGTTTTGGGGCTATAATAGTTTTATCAAATCAAAGAATGGAGGAAGGCAATGGATAATATAATCTTTTTTATCAGTGTTTTTCTTGCTGGAATTCTTTCCTTCTTTTCTCCGTGTATCTTACCCTTGTTACCGGTTTATGCAGGGGTCTTGTTGGATGACGAAGATGGTGCTCAGGCTTCTAGTGGAAAATATTCAATCTCACTTGTTAGTCTATTGAGAACTTTGGCCTTTATAGCAGGGATATCCTTTGTTTTTATCTTACTAGGCTATGGAGCTGGTTTTTTAGGCAATTTGCTGTATACCTCTTGGTTTCAGTATGTGATGGGTGCGGTTATCATTCTCTTGGGATTGCACCAGATGGAAGTCTTACATTTGAAGGGACTCTACAAGGAAAGAAGGCTACAATTAAAGGGACAAGGGCAAAAGGGTAACGGCTATAGTCAGGCATTTTTACTGGGGTTGACCTTTAGTTTTGCTTGGACGCCATGTGTGGGACCGGTTCTGGGTTCTGTTTTAGCCTTGGCGGCTTCAGGTGGTTCAGGTGCTTGGCAGGGAGCTGGTCTCATGTTAATCTATACGCTAGGTCTAGCACTACCATTTTTGGTTTTAGCTCTAGCCTCCAGCTATGTTTTGAAACATTTCCGAAAACTTCATCTCTACCTTGAAACCCTCAAAAAAGTGGGTGGTTTCCTCATTATCGTGATGGGAATCTTGGTGCTTTTGGGAAATGCTTCCATTTTGACTACATTATTTGAATAGAGAGGAAGAAGAAATGAAAAAATGGCAAACATGTCTCCTTGGAGTAGGCTCAATCTGTTGCTTGGCAGCCTGTTCGGCTAAAAACATGCCAGACGAATCTACTATGAAGGAGCAAACCAAAACAGAACAAGTCAGTGCGCAAACTGCTACTAAAGGTCAGGCGGTTGCTGATTTCGAACTGACGGGAGTAGATGGCAAGACCTACCGCTTGTCTGATTACAAGGGCAAGAAAGTCTATCTCAAATTCTGGGCTTCTTGGTGTTCCATCTGTCTAGCCAGTCTTCCAGATACGGATGAAATTGCTAAAGATGCTGGTGATGATTATGTGGTCTTGACAGTAGTGTCACCTGGACATAAGGGGGAACAAGCAGAATCGGACTTTAAGAACTGGTACAAGGGCTTGGATTATAAAAATTTCCCAGTTCTAATTGACCCATCAGGAAAACTTTTGGAAAGTTATGGTGTTCGTTCTTACCCAACTCAAGCCTTTATAGACAAGGAAGGTAAGCTGGTCAAAACGCAACCAGGTTTTATGGATAAGGATATGATTTTAAAGACATTGAAAGAAATGGGGTAGAGAAAGGTCATGAATGATAAAGTAAAATTGTTTGTCTTGGCAGGAATCTTTTTCCTAGCCATAACCGGTTTCTATTTTCTATTGATGCGAAATGCAGGGCAGACAGATAGCTCGCAAATTGAGAAAGCATCAGTTAGCCAAGGAGGAAAAACAGTGAAAAAAACAGAAGTGAGTAAAGACGCAGACTTACACGAAATTTATCTGGCTGGAGGTTGCTTCTGGGGAGTGGAGGAATATTTCTCACGTGTTCCCGGGGTGACAGATGCCGTTTCAGGCTATGCAAATGGTAGAGGGGAAACAACCAAGTACGAATTGATTAACCAAACAGGTCATGCGGAGACTGTTCATGTTACCTATGATGCCAATCAAATTTCCCTCAAGGAAATCCTGCTTCATTATTTCCGCATTATCAATCCAACTAGCAAAAATAAACAAGGAAATGATGTGGGAACCCAGTACCGTACTGGTGTTTATTACACAGATGACAAGGATTTAGAGGTGATTAACCAAGTCTTTGATGAGGTGGCTAAGAAATACGATCAACCTCTAGCAGTTGAAAAGGAAACCTTGAAGAATTTTGTGGTGGCTGAGGACTATCACCAAGACTACCTCAAGAAAAATCCAAATGGCTACTGCCATATCAATGTCAATCAGGCAGCCTATCCCGTCATCGATACCAGCAAATATCCCAAACCAAGTGATGAAGAATTGAAAAAGACCTTGTCACCTGAGGAGTATGCAGTCACCCAGAAAAATCAAACAGAACGGGCTTTCTCTAACCGCTACTGGGATAAATTTGACTCTGGTATCTATGTGGATGTAGCAACTGGCGAACCCCTCTTTTCATCAAAGGACAAGTTTGAGTCTGGTTGTGGTTGGCCTAGTTTTACCCAACCCATCAGTCCAGATGTTGCCACCTACAAGGAAGATAAATCCTACAATATGACGCGCATGGAAGTGCGGAGCCGAGTTGGAGATTCTCATCTAGGCCATGTCTTTACAGATGGGCCTCAGGACAAGGGTGGCTTGCGCTACTGTATTAATAGTCTCTCTATCCGCTTTATTCCCAAAAATCAAATGGAAGAAAAAGGCTATGCTTACTTACTAGATTATGTTGATTAAGAGGGCTTTCCTAAGCAGTTAGAGGAGAATTTTGCTATACTGATACTAGTAAGTGACAAAGGAGAGAAGCATGACCTACACAATCTTAATCGTAGAAGATGAATATCTGGTAAGACAAGGCTTGACCAAGCTGGTCAATGTAGCAGCCTACGATATGGAAATCATCGGTCAGGCTGAAAATGGAAGGCAGGCTTGGGAATTGATACAAAAGCAGGTGCCAGATATCATTCTAACCGATATCAATATGCCTCAGCTAAATGGCATTCAGTTGGCCAGTCTGGTCCGAGAAACCTATCCTCAGGTTCATCTAGTTTTTTTAACAGGCTACGATGATTTTGATTATGCTTTGTCTGCTGTCAAACTCGGTGTGGATGACTACCTGCTTAAGCCCTTTTCTCGTCAGGATATTGAGGAAATGTTGGGGAAAATCAAGCAAAAGTTGGATAAGGAAGAGAAAGAAGAGCAGTTACAAGATTTATTGACTGATAAGTTTGAGGGAAATATGGCCCAGAAAATCCAGTCCCATCTGGCTGATAGCCAGTTTAGTTTAAAGTCTTTAGCAAATGACTTAGGCTTTAGTCCGACTTATCTGAGTTCTTTGATTAAGAAAGAGTTGGGCCTGCCTTTTCAGGATTATTTGGTGCGAGAACGTGTCAAACAAGCCAAACTCTTGCTTCTGACAACGGATTTAAAGATTTATGAGATCGCAGAGAAAGTTGGTTTTGAAGATATGAACTATTTTACCCAACGCTTTAAACAGATTGCGGGTGTGACACCTCGTCAGTTTAAGAAGGGGGAAGGTCGATGAAACGTTCTTCTCTCTTAGTCAGAATGGTTATTTCCATCTTTCTGGTCTTTCTCATTCTCCTAGCTCTGGTTGGGACTTTCTACTATCAATCTAGTTCTTCAGCCATTGAGGCTACTATTGAGGGCAATAGCCAGACGACTATCAGTCAGACTAGCCACTTTATCCAGTCTTATATCAAAAAATTAGGAACCACCTCTACCAGTTTGACCCAGCAGACGGATGTCCTAGCCTATGCTGAGAATCCCAGTCAAGACAAGGTCAAGGGAATTCGAGATCTATTTTTGACCATCTTAAAATCAGACCAGGACTTGAAAGCTGTTGTATTGGTCACCAAATCAGGTCAGGTCATTTCTACAGATGATAGTGTGCAAATGAAAACCTCCTCAGATATGATGGCTGAGGATTGGTACCAAAAGGCTATTCATCAGGGAGCCATGCCAGTTTTGACCCCAGCTCGTAAATCGGACAGTCAGTGGGTCATTTCTGTCACTCAGGAACTTGTTGATGTAAAGGGAGCCAATCTGGGTGTGCTTCGTTTGGATATTTCTTATGAAACTATGGAAGCCTATCTTAACCAACTTCAGTTGGGTCAGCAGGGCTTTGCCTTTATCATCAATGAAAACCATGAATTTGTTTATCATCCTCAACATACAGTTTATAGTTCGTCTAGCGAAATGGAGGCCATGAAACCCTATATTGAGACAGGGCAAGGTTATACTCCAGATCACCAATCCTATGTCAGTCAAGAAAAGATTGCTGGAACTGATTGGACGGTGCTTGGTGTGTCTTCGCTGGAGAAGTTAGACCAGGTTCGGAGTCAACTCATGTGGACCTTGCTTGGGGCCAGTATCACCTCTCTTCTTGCTTGTCTCTGCTTGGTGTGGTTCAGTCTTAAACGCTGGATTGCTCCTTTGAAGGATTTGAGAGAAACCATGCTGGAAATTGCTTCGGGCGCTCAAAATCTTCGTGCCAAGGAAGCGGGTGCCCATGAACTGAGAGAAGTGACTCGTCAGTTTAATGCCATGCTGGATCAGATTGATCAGTTGATGGCAGCTATTCGCAGGCAGGAAGAAGCAACCCGCCAGTATGAACTTCAAGCTTTGTCGAGTCAGATTAATCCTCATTTCCTCTATAATACCTTGGATACCATCATCTGGATGGCTGAATTTCAGGATAGTCAGAGAGTGGTTCAAGTGACCAAGTCCTTGGCGACCTATTTCCGCTTGGCGCTCAATCAAGGCAGGGATTTGATTTGCCTGTCTGACGAAATCAACCATGTCCGCCAGTATCTCTTTATCCAGAAACAACGTTATGGGGATAAGCTGGAATATGAGATTGAGGAAAATCCTGCCTTTGATAAGCTAGTCTTGCCCAAGTTGGTGCTACAACCCTTGGTAGAAAATGCCCTTTACCATGGCATTAAGGAAAAGGAAGGTCAGGGACATATTAAAGTTTCTGTTCAGAAACAGGATTCAGGAATGGTCATCCGTATTGAGGATGATGGCGTTGGTTTCCAAGATGCTAGCGATAGTAGTCAAAGTCAACTCAAACGTGGTGGAGTTGGTCTTCAAAATGTTGATCAACGGCTCAAACTTCATTTTGGAGAAGATTACCAAATGAAGATTGATTCTATTCCCTCAAAAGGTACGACAGTTGAAATATACATAAATAGAATAGAAACTAGCTAACTCCCAGTCAATTCTGGGAGTTTTATGCGTAATTGGGGAAGCTTTCTAGGTTGTCTATCTTGCTAAAACGTAGAAAAAACGATATGATAGATAATGACAAAAGAGGTATCAAGTATGAAGGAAAAAGACATTCAAAGAGAAACAAGCCAGATTGTAAAAGATGTATTAGAAAAGGCCAAATTGAAGCAAGGATCTATCTTTGTTTTGGGCCTTTCTTCTAGTGAAGTGATAGGTGGTCAGATTGGCAAGGAATCCAGCCAAGAAATTGGGGAAATCATCGTGAAGACCATCCTAGATATCCTAGAGGAAAAAGGAATTCATCTAGCTGTTCAAGGTTGTGAACATGTCAATCGGGCCCTCGTTGTTGAACGTCAGTTGGCAGAGCAGTTGGGTCTGGAAATCGTTAGTGTCCTTCCTACTCTTCATGCAGGGGGTTCGGGTCAGTTGGCAGCCTTCAAGTTTATGCAAGATCCAGTTGAGGTTGAATTTATCAAGGCTCATGCTGGATTGGATATCGGAGACACTGCAATTGGTATGCATGTCAAGCATGTTCAGGTTCCGATTCGCCCTCTTTTGAGAGAAATTGGGCATGCCCATGTAACGGCTCTTGCTAGCCGTCCAAAATTAATTGGAGGTGCGCGTGCGCAGTATCCACAAGATTCTATCAGAAAGTCGTGAGAATGAGAAAAACGAAAACAACAACTAGAAAAAATCACCAAATATTCGATTCGTAAGCTAACTGTTGGGGTAGGTCCTGTAGCCATTGGGGCCTTCCTTTTTGGTGCTAGTACTCTTTCAGTAGATAAGGTTCAAGCCAATGAAGTCGGCGGTGCTCATAGCGTTCATTACCGTTATTTGGCGGAGCAGGAATTGACTGAGTCTGAAAAAGCCCTGATTCACCATGAGGTTCCAACAGAATTTCAAGATGATGATATTCTCTATGTAGTTTATCGCAAGAAGGCAACTAATAGTCAACAACTTCCTTATACAGGAAGTAAGGAACTAGCTTTGGCAGGTCTTGGCTTGGCAACAGCTTCTCTAGCAGTCTTTTTGGTGTCTAAAAAAGGTCGTAGAGAAGTTCTAGGTGTTCTCTTGATTGGTTCTTTAGGAGCCAGCACCTTTGTACCTTACGGGACATTTGCATTTGAAAATAAAGAATTGCTTTCTTATAACCAAACTATTTCAGCCTCTACACACGAAGGTTTGGCTGAAGGAATTATTTACATCGAAGGCTATGAATACATCGGATACTTCAAGGAAGCAGAACTCCATCCATCAAGACCAGATTCAGCAGAACAGCCTCAGTTTCCAGTAGAAAAGCAAAATGCAAATGAAATCGAGAAAACAGAAGTCGTTCAAGAAAGACCTGCTGTTGCTCCAGAAACTATCGTTGAGAATCCTGTAGTAGAGACTCCAGTTGCTCCTGCTATTGAAGAAAAACCAGTTTCTGAGAAGCCTCAGACAATACAGGAAGAGAGCTTGGTGGAGATTCCTTTTGAAACAATCACAAGCCCAGATGCGAATCTAGCAGAAGGACAGACTCATATCGTCACAGCTGGAGTAAAGGGTCAGCGTCGCCTTTTAAGCAAAGTTTCAATGGTCAACGGTCAAGAAGTTAGAGAAGTCATCGAAGACCAAGTAGTCCAAAATCCTGTGTCGCAAGTCATTGCAGTCGGAACGAAGAAAGAGGTGCAACCTGCTCCAACTCCAGTACCACAAGCTGAACCAACGCATCAGGTAGCTAAAGGGACGCAAGAGGAAGGTAAAACTGGCCAAGCCTTAACACAACCTGAATTGCCAGAGGCTCCAGTTGAAGTAAAAGGAACTCAAGAAGAAGGTAAGGTAGGACAAGCTCTGACGCAACCAGAACTACCAGAGTATCATGAAGCCAAAGGTGTTCAAGAAGTAAAAGAAGGCGAGAAGCAAGGCCAAGCTTTAGTACAGCCAGAACTTCCTGGATATAAAGAACCAGTTTCAACAAAGGGAACTCAAGAATCTGGTCAAGAAGGTCAAGCACCAGTACAAGAAGTAAACCCAGAATATAAAGTAACAACAGGTACAGTTGAGAAGTCTACCGAAAGTGAATTAGATTTCACAACAGAAGTAGTTCCAGACGATACAAAATATGTGGATGAAGAAGTAGTTGAAACCCCTGGTTCTAAAGGTATCCAAGTTACGAAAACAACTTACGAAACAGTGGAAGGTGTGGAAACAGACAAAGTCCTTTCTACAACTACAGAAGTAAAAACTCCTGCTGTTCCTAAAGTCGTTAAAAAAGGAACAAAGCCAGTTGAAGGAACAGTAGTTGAAACAAGAGAAGAAGTCATTCCTTTTGAAACAAAAGAACAAGAAGATGACACTTTAAAACGCGGAACAAGACAAGTATCTCAAAAAGGTGTAGAAGGTAAGAAACAAATTACTGAAATCTATAAAACGATTCGTGGAGAAAAAACAAATGAAGCTCCAACAGTAGAAGAAACAGTTCTCCAAGCACCTCAAGATGAAATTATCAAAAAAGGTACAAAAGGTTTAGAAAAACCAACCTTAGAATGGGCTAACACAGATAAAGATGTCTTGAAGAAGAGCGCTACAGCTAGTTATACATTGAATAAACCAGCTGGAGTAGAAATCAAATCGATTAAAGTAGCTCTGAAAGATAAGACTGGACAAGTTGTTAAAGAAGTGACAGTAGAAGAAAATAAATTACAAGCTACTTTAGACAACTTGAAATATTATCAAGGCTATACATTATCCACAACGATGGTTTATGATCGTGGAGAAGGCGAAGAAACTGAAACATTAGAAGATAAAGAAATTCAGTTAGACCTTAAAAAAGTTGAAATCAAAAACATCAAAGAAACTAGCTTGATGAGTGTGGATGATGCTGGTAACGAAACTGATAAGAGCTTATTATCTGAAAAACCAACAGATGTTGCTCCACTTTACTTACGAGTGACAACTCATGATAACAAAACAACAAGACTTGCGGTAAGTTCTGTTGAAGAAGTTGTTGTTGATGGAAAAACATTGTACAAAGTGGTAGCAAAAGCTCCTGACTTAGTTCAACGTAGAGCTGATGATACACTAAGTGAAGAGTATGTTCATTACTTTGAAAAACAATTACCAAAGATTGGAAATGTCTATTACAACTTTAAAGAACTCATTGAGGATATGCAAAAAGACCCAACTGGTGAGTTTAAACTTGGTGCAGATTTGAATGCTGCCAATGTTCCAACACCAAGTAAACAGTATGTAACAGGAACGTTTAAAGGTAAGTTGTCTAGTGATGGGGATAACCGCTTTACAATTCATAACCTAGCGCGTCCACTATTCAACCGAGTTGAAAACGCTCATATTCATGACTTCAATCTAGGTAATGTCGATATCAACATGCCTTGGGCTAATAAGACAGCACCGCTTGGTGATATGTTTAAAAAGTCAACGATTGAAAATATTAAAGTGACAGGTAACGTAGTAGGTAACAATGATGTTACTGGTATGGTCAATAAACTGGATGAATCAAACATGCGTAATGTTGCATTTATTGGTAATATTACAAGTGTTGGTAATGCAGGATGGTGGTCTGGTGGACTTGTAAGTGAAAGTTGGAGAAGTAACACCGACAACTCTTACATTGATGCATATATTAAAGGGAATAAAGCTAAGGTCGGTGGCCTTGTTGCTAAATTGAATCACGGTGATAACCCAATGGACGTTAGTGCATGGGGACGTCTGAAGAATTCCGTGGCAAAAGGTACGATTGATGTGAAATAACCTCTTGAGACAGGTGGTCTGCTTCATTCTAACTGGTCGTGGGGGCTTGCTGAAAATAACGTTACCATGATGAAAGTGAAGAATGGTGGTGAGATTCTTTACGGTTCTCGTGATGCAGAGGATGATGATTACTTTGGTGCAAACTGGGTTCGAAATAATAATGTATTCGTTAATGGTGTAAGTGAAGGTAAACAATCTTATTCTCGTTCTAGTCGTTGGAAAGGTGTTTCCCAAGAAGAAGCTGATGCAAGAATTGCTAAAATGGGAATTACTGCACATGAATATACAATAACTGAATATTTTGTAGATAAGTTAAACCATAAGGCAACAAAAGCAGATACTTACAAATCTACTCAAGATTATGACGTATCTCGTGAACTTGCTTACCGTAATATTGAAAAACTTCAACCGTTCTACAACAAAGAATGGATTGTAAATCAAGGTAATAAGATTCCTGCAGATTCTAAATTACTAAATACGGAAGTTTTATCTGTTACAGGTATGAAAGATGGACAATTTGTGACCGACTTATCAGATGCTGACCATATTATGATTCATTACGCTGATAAGACGAAAGAAATTAAGGCTATTACACAAAAAGAATCTAAGGTTCAACAAGTTCGTGAATATAGTATTGAAGGATTAGGTGATATTGTCTATACACCAAATATGGTTGTTAAAGATAGGACACAATTGATCAGCGATATCAAAGCTAAATTAGCTTCTGTTGAACTTGATTCAGATGAAGTTCGTAAGATTAATAACAATCCTAAGATGTTATACATGGAAGAAAGCTTCAAAGAAGTAAAAGATAATCTTGATGCTTTAGTTAAAGCTTTAGTTGAAAATGAAGACCATCAATTAAATACGGACGAAGCAGCTAAACGTGCATTGATTAAAAAAGTTGAAGATAACAAAGCTAAAATCATGTTAGCTCTGGCTTACTTAAACCAATACTATGGAATTAAATTTGACGGATTAAATATCAAAAATATGATGACCTTCAAACCGGATTTCTACGGTAAGAACGTTAACGTACTTGATAGATTAATCAGCTTCGCATCAAATGGTAACAACCTAAAAGGTGATCAATCACACGATGCATTTAACAGAGCTCTTGCAAGTGCTACTGGTAAAGCTAATTTACACGAATTCCTGAAGTACAACATGGAATTATTCACTAGTGAAACAGATATGAATACTTGGTTCAAGAATAACATTGCAGATAACGCTTATGTTGTTGAGAAACAATCATCAAATCCAGATTTCGCTAATAAGAAACATAAATTATATGAAGTAATTAATAATGGACATCATGGGCGTTATATTTTACCACTTTTGAATTTGAAGAAAGCGCATATGATCTTAATTACAACCTATAATACCATTGCGTTTAGTTCATTTGAGAAATACGGTAAGAACACAGCAGAAGAACGTGAAGCGTTCAAGAAGCAAGTTGATTTACGTGCGCAAGAACAAATCAATTATTTAGACTTCTGGTCAAGACTTGCTGCAGATAATGTACGAAATAATCTTCTTAAGAGTGAAAATATGGTACCATCTGCAATTTGGGATAACCATGATGTACCAGGTTTGGGATGGGTTGACCGTATGGGACATACGAAGAAAGGCGATTTTGCTCCAATTCGTGAATTCTATGGTCCGACTGATAAGTGGCACGGATATAATGGAATGGGTGCATACGCTTATATCTTCCAAAATCCACAACCACAAGAGGCTGTATATTACATCATCTCTAGCATGATTAGTGATTTTGGTACATCTGCATTCACTCACGAAACAACTCACATCAATGACCGTATGGCTTACTTAGGAACATGGCGTCACCGTGAAGGAACAGACGTTGAAGCCTTTGCTCAAGGTATGTTACAATCACCATCAGTTTCAAATCCAAATGGTGAATATGGTGCCTTAGGGCTAAATATGGCGTATGAACGTCAAAATGATGGTAATCAATGGTATAACTATAATCCTAATATGCTAGATAGTCGTCAGAAGATTGACCATTACATGAAGAACTATAATGAATCAATGATGATGCTTGATTACTTAGAAGCTGAAGCGGTCATTAAGAAAAATGAAGGAACCAATGATAAGTGGTTCAAGAAAATGGATCGAGAATGGCGTTCGAATGCTGATCGTAACAGTCTAAAAGGTGAACCACATCAATGGGATAAACTTCGTGACTTAAATGATGAAGAGAAAAACATGAAGTTAACAACGATTGATCAATTGGTAAACAATAACTTTGTTACCAAGCATGGAATGCCTGGTAATGGACGTTATCGTTCAGAAGGTTTCGATACTGCTTATCAAACCGTTAATATGATGGCAGGTATCTATGGTGGTAATACAAGTAGAAGTACTGTAGGTTCTATTTCATTTAAACATAATACATTCCGTACGTGGGGTTACTTTGGTTATCTCGATGGTTTCTTAGGATACGCTTCTAATAAATATAAAGATGCTGCTAAGAAAGAAAACAATGGTTATGTTGGAGATGATTTCATCATTAAGAAAGTTTCAAATGGAAGATTCCAAAACTTAGAAGAATGGAAATCTGCTTGGTACCATGAAGTACATGAGAAAGCTCAAAAAGGTTTTGTTGAAATTGAAATTAATGGTGAGAAAATTTCAACTTATGCAAGACTTCAAGAATTATTTGATGAAGCAGTTGAGAAAGATCTTAAAGGGAATGGATTTGGAAATACAGTTGGTCTGAAAGAGAAAGTTTATAAACAACTCTTACAAAAATCTAATGGATTTTCTGGAGATTTGTTTACTAAATAGTAGATAGGACTAATAGAATAATAAAAAGGTAGATCAGTTTTATCTGAATCTGCCTTTTTGTGCTATACTTAAGGTATGCATAGAAAAACAGTGATTGATTTTAGGGCTTTGGGGGAGAGATACACCTTTACCCAGCCGATTAAAGAGTTGAAAACGAGAAATATAGCAGAAGTGGCAGATTTGCTGGCACAAGTGGAAAGCTACCAAGAGCAAGGATATTATGTGGTGGGCTATGTCAGCTACGAGGCTGTACCTGCTTTTGAGGAGAAATTAGTAGTTCATAAAGCTACTCTACTGGGAGAGTACCTGCTATATTTTACAGTTCATGATAGGGTAGAAACATCCCCTATTCCTCTGATTTATGACGAGGTTGATTTGCCTTCAAACTGGCAGGAAGTAACATCTGCAGCAGACTATGAAAAGGCGATTGCACAGATACATCATCATTTGCGGCAGGGAGACACCTATCAGGTCAACTACACCGTCCAACTCAAGCAAAAATTAAGTGCCAATCCTTTTGCCATCTACAATCGTATGGTAGTAGAGCAGGAGGCGGGCTACAATGCTTATGTTGAACATGACGAGATGGCAGTGATTTCCATGAGCCCAGAGCTCTTTTTTGAGCAAAATGACCGTGAGTTGACAACGCGACCAATGAAGGGAACGACTCAGCGTGGAGTGACTGACCAAGAAGATTTAGAACAGGCTAGCTGGTTGGAGCAGGATCCCAAAAATCGCTCTGAAAATATGATGATTGTGGACCTCTTGCGCAATGATATGAACCGTATTTCTGAAGTGGGGAGTGAGCATGTGGAGCGTTTGTGTCAGGTAGAACAGTATTCAACTGTTTGGCAGATGACTTCAACCATCAAGAGTCAGTTGCGAGAGGATGTTGACCTTGTTGAAATCTTTCGCTCTCTCTTTCCTTGTGGATCTATAACGGGTGCACCGAAAATTGCGACTATGGAAATCATTAAGAACTTGGAGCCACAACCACGCGGAGTCTACTGTGGAACGATTGGTCTTTTACTTCCAAATGGGCGACGAATTTTTAATGTTGCTATCCGGACTATTCAACTGTATCAAGGGAAAGCCATCTATGGAGTTGGCGGAGGAATTACATGGGATAGCACATGGGAATCTGAATACCGCGAGGTTCATCAAAAGGCAGCAGTTCTCTATCGTAAACAAGCTCGCTTCCAATTAATTACAACTGGAAAAATCAGCCAGAAGAACTTGTTGTTTGAAGATCAGCATTTGGAAAGATTGAGAACAGCTAGTCGGTATTTTGCTTTTCCTTTTGACTCAGAAATTTTGAGACAAAAGATTGAAGCAGAGTGTCAGGCTTGTGATGCTAATCAAGATTACCGTTTGCGTATTTCTCTCAGCAAGTCTGGAGAGCTAGAAGTCGATCGCCAAGTATTAACACCCCTCAGTCCAAGTTTTTGTCAGGCCCAACTTTGTCTGCAAGAAGCTAATTTGCAACAAGCCTTTACCTACTTCAAAACAAGCTACCGACCTCACTTGAGCCTAGGGAAACAAGAGAAGATTTACCATAATCAAAGAGGAAAATTGCTTGAAACCTCTATTGGAAATTTGGTTCTGAAAATCGCTGGGCAACTCTACACACCGTCTATCCGACTGGGAATCTTACCAGGAATTTATCGTCAGCATTTGCTGGAAACAGAACAGGTAGAAGAGAAAGCCTTGACCATAGAAGATTTGAAGGGAGCAGAAGCTATTTATGGCTGTAATGCAGTCAGGGGCTTGTATGAATTGTCAGTAAGGGAGAACTAAATGAAACTAATATTTTTACATGGATTAGGCCAGTCAGCAGATAGTTGGCAAGAAGTGCAAGAGTTGCTTGTAGATTATCCTTCTGAAGCCCTAGAGTTATTTCCTTCCGGAGTTGCTACCTATCAAGAAGCCAAGGAGCGCATCTATCAGTATTTATCAAAAGAGACAGAACCTTTTGTTTTGATTGGATTGTCCTTAGGTGCTGCTCTGGCACTAGAACTTTCCAGTTACGATTTACCAAATCTTCAGGCCTTGGTTTTGTCAGGCTGTCCATTGAAAGTGGCGGGCAATATCCTTTTTTACATTCAGTTGCTGATTTTTAAACTACTTCCCAAAAGGGTGTTTGAAAAACAGGGAGCAGATAAGGCTCTTATGGTTAGAGTTTCCGAAGAATTAAAAACACTTGATTTAAGGGAGATTGCAAAGAATTGTCCCTATCCAACTTTGTTAATTTGTGGTAGTCAGGATAAGCCAAATCTTAGTTCAATGAAAGCTATTCAAGAACTGATGTCAAATTCCCAGTTCCAGATCATCCCTGACGGTCCTCATGTCTTGAATAAGGAAAAACCAAAGGAGTTTGTAGAAAATACCAGAAGTTTCCTTGAATTGCTGAAATAAGTTTGATAAAATAATATTGAAAACGATATCATAATTATGGGAGAAAGAAATGAACAAACGTCTATTTTTAAAAATGAGTCTGGCTACCCTGCCAGCTTTAGCCTTGTTTTCACAACCTGTGTTAGCAGAAGAAAACGTTCATTTTTCTAGTTGTAAGGAAGCTTGGGCGAATGGATACTCGGATATTCACGAGGGAGAACCAGGATATTCTGCCAAGTTAGACCGAGACCATGATGGTGTAGCTTGTGAATTGAAGAATGCTCCTAAGGGTGCTTTCAAAGCAAAACAATCAACGGTGGCTCAAACTAACACAAGTTCAGCAACAACAAGTGGTTGGGTTGAGCAGGATGGCGCTTGGTACTATTTTGATGAAAATGGAAATCCAGTGAAAAATGCATGGCAGGGAAACTATTACTTGAAATCAGATGGTAAAATGGCTAAAAATGAGCGAGTTGATGGAGGCCGTTATTATGTAGATGCTTCAGGTCTCTGGAAACCATAAGTCAGGATAAAATCCAGAAAGTTAATGCAAACCTTTGCATAAGCAACTAAAATTTGTTATACTAGTACTGTAAGCATTTTCAATTAATTCATAATGAAAAAGGAGAATATGATGAGTCAAAAGATTATTGGGATTGACCTTGGTGGAACTTCTATCAAATTTGCAATCTTGACAACAGCAGGAGAAATCCAAGAAAAATGGTCTATCAAGACCAACATTTTGGATGAGGGAAGTCATATCGTAGATGATATGATTGAGTCTATTCAACATCGTTTGGACTTGCTTGGATTGGCAGCAGCAGACTTCCAAGGTATTGGAATGGGATCACCTGGTGTGGTTGACCGTGAAAAAGGAACTGTTATCGGTGCCTACAACCTCAACTGGAAAACCCTTCAACCGATTAAAGAAAAGATTGAAAAAGCCTTGGGCATTCCATTTTTCATCGATAATGATGCCAACGTAGCAGCTCTTGGTGAACGTTGGATGGGGGCTGGTGATAACCAACCAGACGTTGTCTTTATGACACTTGGTACAGGTGTTGGTGGCGGTATCGTCGCAGAAGGCAAATTGCTTCACGGTGTTGCTGGTGCAGCAGGTGAGCTTGGCCACATCACTGTTGACTTTGACCAACCAATCGCATGTACTTGCGGTAAGAAAGGTTGCCTTGAGACAGTTGCTTCAGCAACAGGTATTGTCAACTTGACTCGTCGTTATGCCGACGAATACGAAGGTGATGCAGCCTTGAAACGCTTGATTGATAATGGAGAAGAAGTAACTGCTAAGACTGTCTTTGATTTGGCAAAAGAAGGAGACGATCTTGCTTTGATCGTTTACCGTAATTTCTCACGTTACTTGGGAATCGCTTGTGCTAACATTGGCTCAATCCTAAACCCATCAACAATCGTTATCGGTGGCGGTGTGTCAGCTGCAGGAGAATTCCTTCTACAAGGTGTTCAAAAGGTTTACGACGAAAATACCTTCCCACAAGTACGCACATCAACAAAATTGGCTCTTGCAACTCTAGGAAATGACGCTGGGGTTATCGGAGCAGCATCACTTGTATTGCAATAAGATAATAAAAAGGGGAAAACACTACTTTAAAGCCAGTGATTTTCCTCCTTTCTTTTTTATGCTATACTAGTTAGGATAATAAATGAGGTGAGAGTAAATGACAAAAGCAGATACGATTTTTAAAGAAAATATTGAACGAATCCTCAAAGACGGTGTCTTTTCTGAGCATGCCCGCCCCAAGTACAAGGATGGGACAGTTGCCAACTCCAAGTATGTAACGGGTGCATTTGCCGAGTATGACTTGGCAAAGGGGGAATTCCCCATCACAACCTTGCGTCCCATTGCCATCAAATCCGCCATCAAAGAAGTTCTCTGGATCTACCAAGACCAGTCGAATAGCCTAGAAGTTCTCAATGACAAGTACAATGTTCACTATTGGAATGACTGGGAAGTGGGTGATACAGGAACTATTGGTGAGCGTTACGGGGCGGTCGTTAAGAAACACGACATCATCAATAAGCTTCTCAAGCAGTTGGAAGCCAACCCTTGGAACCGCCGCAATATCATATCACTCTGGGATTACCAAGCTTTCGAAGAAACAGATGGGTTGCTCCCGTGCGCCTTTCAGACTATGTTTGATGTCCGCCGTGTAGATGGAGAAATCTATCTGGATGCGACCTTGACCCAGCGTTCGAATGATATGCTGGTGGCCCACCATATCAATGCTATGCAGTATGTGGCTCTTCAAATGATGATTGCCAAGCATTTTGGCTGGAAGGTTGGTAAGTTCTTCTACTTTATCAATAATCTCCATATCTATGACAATCAATTTGAACAAGCTCAGGAATTGCTCCGTCGTGAGCCGTCAAACTGCCAACCACGTTTGGTTTTAAATGTGCCAGATAAGACCAATTTCTTTGATATCAAAGCAGAAGATTTTGAATTGGTGGATTATGACCCTGTCAAGCCACAGTTGAAGTTTGACCTAGCTATTTAAAAGAATAGAAAAAAGAAGTTGAGACAATAAATCTCAACTTCTTTTGTTTTTTAACGTGATACGCGGCGACGGGCTGCTTTTTTACGGTTTTCTTCGATGAAAGCTGCTTTTTGCTCTTCTGGTTCGATCACTTTCTTTTTAAATGCGTATACTGCACCTGCGACGGCAGCGACAGTTCCTGCGACACCTGTTACAAGACCTTTAGCGAATCCTTTAGCCATGAGTCTTCCTCCTTTATATTCTCAATCAGCCAGCCCCTTCAAGAGGTCACATTTTTCTGACTGACTTTTTTGTGTTATAATAATAGTAACGAAAAAATGGGAATTTTTCAAGGAAAAAAGATGAAAACAAAAATAATTGTGATCGTTGGACCGACTGCTGTTGGAAAAACAGCCCTTGCCATTGAAGTTGCAAAGCGTTTTAATGGCGAAGTGGTTAGCGGTGATAGTCAGCAGGTTTACCGAGGTCTAGATATTGGGACGGCTAAAGCTAGTCCAGAAGAACAGGCAGCTGTTCCCCATCATTTAATTGATGTTAGAGAGGTAACCGAGTCTTACTCGGCTTTTGATTTTGTTTCAGAAGCTAAGATGGTGATTGAGGATATTCACAGCCGTGGCAAGCTAGCCATTATCGCTGGTGGTACTGGACTTTATATCCAGAGTTTACTTGAAGGATACCATCTAGGTGGGGAGACTCCCCATGAGGAGATTCTAGCTTATCGAGCTAGTTTGGAGCCATATTCAGATGAGGAATTATCCCATCTTGTGAAGCAAGCAGGCCTTGAGATTCCTCAGTTTAATCGTCGTCGTGCTATGCGTGCCTTGGAAATAGCCCATTTTGGTCAGGATTTAGAAAATCAAGAGACCTTGTATGAACCATTGATTATCTGCTTGGATGATGAACGTAGTCAGCTTTATGAACGTATCAACCACCGAGTTGATTTGATGTTTGAAGCTGGACTTATAGACGAAGCTAAGTGGCTGTTTGACCATTATCCTGATGTACAGGCTGCTAAAGGGATTGGTTACAAGGAACTCTTTCCTTATTTCCGTGGCGAGCAAACTCTTGAGGAAGCGAGTGAGAGTCTCAAACAGGCGACCCGTCGTTTTGCCAAGCGTCAGTTGACCTGGTTCCGTAATCGCATGCAGGTCACCTTTTATCAGATTGGAGAGTCTGGTGTGCAGGAGCGTATTTTTAGCCAGATTGAGGAGTTTTTAGATGATTGAAACAGAGAAAAAAGAGGAACGCGTCCTTCTCATCGGTGTGGAATTACAGGGCATGGACAATTTTGACCTCTCCATGGAAGAGTTGGCCAGTCTGGCTAAGACAGCTGGGGCAGTCGTCGTTGATAGCTACAGACAAAAACGTGAAAAATATGATTCCAAGACCTTCGTCGGCTCTGGTAAGTTAGAAGAAATTGCGCTCATGGTGGATGCAGAAGAAATTACCACTGTCATCGTCAACAATCGTTTAACTCCACGGCAAAATGTCAATCTAGAGGAAGTTCTGGGTGTTAAGGTCATTGACCGTATGCAGTTGATTCTGGATATCTTTGCCATGCGAGCTCGAAGCCATGAAGGGAAGCTCCAAGTTCACCTAGCCCAGCTCAAATATCTCTTGCCTCGCTTGGTTGGCCAGGGAATTATGCTCAGTCGTCAGGCAGGGGGAATTGGTTCCCGTGGACCTGGTGAAAGCCAGCTGGAGCTGAACCGTCGTAGTGTTCGCAATCAGATCACAGATATCGAGCGCCAGCTCAAGGTGGTTGAGAAAAATCGGGCGACAGTTCGAGAAAAACGTTTGGAGTCAAGTACCTTTAAGATTGGTTTGATTGGTTACACCAATGCTGGAAAATCAACCATCATGAACACCTTGACCAGTAAGACCCAGTATGAAGCAGACGAGCTCTTTGCGACTTTGGACGCGACGACTAAGAGTATCCATCTGGGAGGCAATCTCCAAGTAACTTTGACAGATACCGTTGGCTTTATCCAAGATTTGCCGACAGAGTTGGTGTCCAGTTTCAAGTCAACCTTAGAAGAAAGCAAGCATGTGGACCTTCTGGTTCATGTTATCGATGCCAGCAATCCTTACCATGAGGAGCATGAAAAAACAGTTCTGTCCATCATGAAAGACCTGGACATGGACGACATTCCTCGCTTGACCCTCTATAATAAAGCGGATTTGGTGGAGGATTTCACGCCTACCCAAACGCCTTATGCCCTCATTTCTGCCAAGTCTGAGGATAGTCGTGAGAATTTGCAGGTACTATTTTTAGAGAAAATCAAGGATATTTTTGAATCTTTTACCCTGCGCGTGTCTTTTTCAAAATCTTACAAGATTCACGATTTAGAAAGTGTTGCGATTCTTGAAGAACGTGATTATCAGGAGGACGGCGAAGTGATTACAGGCTACATTTCCGAGAAAAATAAATGGAGGTTAGAGGAATTTTATGACTGATATTAAAACGTTGGCTCTAAAATATGGGGGCTATACAAGTCTGGACAAGCTCTATCTGGATCAGCTTCTAGCTGGCAAGACAGAGCAGGAGCAGTTGGCACTTATCACACCTCCGCCCAGCGTGGTCAATGCTTACTTTGCAGAACTATATCAAAAAAAGAGTCCTCAAGCTGCGACGGATTATTTTGCAGAACTCAGCCAGGAGTTGAATCTTTACAATGCTGAACCAAGTTTCACCTTTGAAAATAAGCCCTTTATTCGTCTGAATCTGTCTGGCAAGTCTTTTGGTTTTTGCTATGAGAGTGAGGATCTTGGTCGGATTTTTTCTGAAAATGAGGAAGTAATCTCGGATGACTTGCTTTTTGAAATTGCGCAAATTTTCCCCCATCAACTGGTCTTTGAAGAGTCTGGCAAGATTTACATGAAGGCTGTTGGAGATGAAGAAGTTGTTAGCATGGAGAGTCTAACAGCTTTGACTGATTTGGAAAGCTTGGCTGATGGTCGCAAGCGTCTTAAAGGTTACAGCCAAGAGGAGTTATTACAAGAAGCTACTGCTTTTTCTGGCAAGCGCTATTTCCGATCGGAAAACCGCACAGCCATGTTATATATTAATTAATTAGAAAGTATCGAATGGATATTCAATTTTTAGGAACGGGGGCTGGTCAGCCCTCTAAAGCCCGCAACGTTTCAAGTCTCGCTCTGAAACTTTTGGACGAGATTAACGAAGTCTGGCTCTTTGACTGTGGAGAAGGTACGCAAAATCGCATTCTGGAAACCACAATTCGACCGCGTAAGGTTAGCAAAATCTTTATCACCCACCTGCATGGAGACCACATTTTTGGCTTACCAGGTTTCCTTTCTAGTCGTGCCTTTCAGGCCAATGAAGAGCAGACGGATTTGGAAATCTATGGACCTCAAGGGATCAAGTCCTTTGTCTTAACCAGCCTTCGTGTGTCAGGTTCGCGCCTGCCTTACCGTATTCATTTTCATGAGTTTGACCAAGATTCTTTAGGAAAAATCCTTGAGACCGATAAATTCACAGTGTATGCAGAGGAGTTGGACCATACTATTTTCTGCGTTGGCTATCGTGTCATGCAAAAGGACCTAGAAGGTACCTTAGATGCTGAAAAGCTCAAGGCTGCTGGTGTCCCATTTGGCCCACTTTTTGGGAAAATCAAGAATGGTCAGAACGTTGTTCTTGAAGATGGGACTGAAATCAAGGCAGCAGACTATATCTCAGCTCCACGTCCAGGTAAAATTATCACTATTTTAGGAGACACTCGAAAAACGGATGCCAGTGTGCGTCTGGCTGTTAATGCCGATGTCCTTGTCCATGAGTCCACTTATGGCAAGGGTGATGAAAAAATTGCTCGTAACCATGGCCACTCTACTAACATGCAAGCTGCACAAGTAGCAGTAGAAGCAGGAGCCAAACGCCTCTTGCTCAACCATATCAGTGCCCGTTTCCTTTCAAAAGATATCAGCAAGCTCAAGAAAGATGCTGCTAGCATTTTTGAAAATGTCCATGTGGTCAAAGACTTGGAAGAAGTAGAAATCTAGCAGTCACAGAAAGGATAAGTATGACTACTATTCTCATTACCGGAGCTAGCGGTGGTCTAGCCCAAGAAATGGTCAAACTCCTGCCAAATGACCAACTCATCTTGCTTGGTAGAAATAAGGAAAAATTAGCTCAACTCTACGGAAATCATCCACAAGCAGAATTGATTGAAATCGATATTACCGATGATTCAGCCTTAGAAACTCTGGTAGCAGACCTCTATCTCCGCTATGGCAAGATTGATGTCTTGATAAACAACGCTGGTTACGGGATCTTTGAGGAATTTGACCAGATTTCTGACCAAGATATTCATCAGATGTTTGAGGTCAATACCTTTGCCCTAATGAATCTGTCTTGTCGCCTTGCGGCTCGAATGAAGGAAAGTCGAAAAGGCCATATCATCAATATCGTCAGCATGGCAGGTTTAATCGCTACTGGCAAGTCCAGTCTCTACTCAGCGACCAAGTTTGCGGCTATTGGTTTTTCAAATGCTCTGCGCCTCGAACTTATGTCATATGGAGTCTATGTGACAACAGTCAATCCAGGACCAATCCGCACAGGATTTTTTGACCAGGCCGATCCAGATGGCACCTATCTCAAATCGGTTGACCGCTTCCTGCTAGAACCAGATGCAGTGGCTAAAAAGATTGTCAAGATTATAGGAAAAAACAAACGAGAACTCAATCTTCCTTTTTTGTTAAAACTAGCCCATAAGTTTTATACTCTCTTTCCTAAGCTTGCTGATAAGTTGGCAGGGGAGATTTTTAATTATAAATAAAAAAAAGTTGTTCCTAACATGGAGCAACTTTTTTGACGATTAGAACAAATCAATACCTGTCTTATTTAATGCGTGGCAGTGATAGGTGAAGGCATTGATAAAATTAGAGTAGTATTGCTGATCAATAAATTTTGCGCTTTGAAGATAATTAAATAGATTTTTCGCTAAAGGAATAGCCTCAGGTTTATTCCATCTAAATTGATTGTAAACATGTTCAACTTCTAGAAACATGAGGGGAATAGCTAGATAGCCTCGTTCGAAGGTCTGAAGTGATTTAATTTTTTTAATAATATCATCAGCCTTTTGATAGTAGCCCAATTCAGAGAAGTATTTTGCAGAGAAAGTAAGAGCATTTAAAATACGTATGTAGGTGTCAGTATTAGCACTTTCTTTGTACATAAGTAGTAATTGTTTGGTCATATGGTCAATGAGTTCCATCGGGCAATGATTGACGATAACACGATAAATTTCAAGTTCGATACTATTAAAGACATCCGATTTCATTAAATGCTTGATAATGTTTTGAATTCTGGCAATGGTTTCTGGACTCTTTGATATGGTTGGATAATGTCTTAATTTAATAGATTTAAAAATCATTTCTGCTTGAAGTGGATTGTCTTTTAGATAGACATCAAATAATTTTTCGTATTCTTCAATGTAAGTGAGGATATCTTCTTCATGGACCACATGCTTGCCAAATTCAATAGCAGGTAATTCTAAGCAGTCTCCACCTTTATTTGCATAGGCGAGAACAAAATCATTCCATTCAACTCCGATAACAATTAAAAGTTTGGCAAAGTTTTCAAGTGAAATTCCTTTTTCTCCTTTTTCAAATTGACTTAGGAACTGTGGTGATACGATATCTGAGGCGGCTTCCTTTAGGCTGAGTCCTCGTGCTTCGCGCAGGTACTTAAATGTAGCTCCAAATGGGTATAGATTTTCCATAAATAATCTCCTTACATACTTCTAAGACTATTATACAAAAATTTAGAGAAAAAAATGGAGAAAGAAAACTATAGTTACAAAATACTAGAATTCTATGCTATTTTTTATTTTTATGAACAAGATTGAAACTATAGTTTAAATAGCGAAAAATTTAAATATCTATTATGGTATGATAAGGGAAAGGATAGGAAATAAAGTTAGGTTGTTATACTAGTATAACAAGGATTGACTTATCACTCAATCCTATTCTATCAGCCATCAAAGGAGAAAATGAAATGGGGAAAATTTAAATGCTCGACGCTAGAAAACTATCATATTTACTTTTAAGGTTATAAGATAATTATCATAAAATTTATTGAAAAAGAGAAATATATAAGGAGTTTTATTATGAAAAATAGAAAAATGTTGGCTTCTTCTTTACTAGCCGGTGCTTTATTGTCAGTAGGTTATGTAACCTCTAAACCAACAGAGGTTCATGCCTTAACAGATATGAGTGTAAAAGATACTCAAAATCCCTTGAAAATCACCTTGATACAGACAGCAGGAGGTGATACAGTTGATACACTTTTGGTTGACCTTCAAAGAAGTTCTACAACTAATGATAATACATATCTTGATTTTGATATAGTTAATGAAGATACTGGAGAACTTGCTTCTTCACACACTTTTGGAAGATTTGGAGGAAGTAATAGAATAAGACAGGGAATTAATATAGTCTTAGTAAAAGATGGGAACTACCATCTAGATATTTACAGTTCAGGTGATTTTGGAAAACGTTACTTTGGACGTTCAGAAGTTTTTAGAATCTCTAGAGGTGAATATTATCCGATTAAGAAGGTAGAGACACCAACAGCTACTGAAACTCCAAAACAAACCACTAACTCTAGCTCAGGTCAGACTGGCTGGTCAGGTTCTTCTTACTACAAAGCTGGTGTGAAAGTAGTTAATCAATGGATTTTTGATGTTCAGTACAATTCATACTTCTACCTAAATGCTTCCGGTAACTATGTTCAGAATGCTTGGTCAGGTAATTATTACCTCAAATCAGGTGGCTACATGGCTAAAAGCGAGTGGATTTACGATAAAAACTATAGTTCATACTATTACCTAACATCTGAGGGTAGCTATGCGCGTAACACTTGGGTAGGTAGCTATTACCTCAAATCAAATGGTAAAATGGCCAAGAGCGAGTGGGTCTATGATAGCAGCTATAGCTCTTACTATTACCTAACATCAGAAGGCAGCTATGCTCGTAACACATGGGTAGGTGACTACTATCTCAAGTCAAATGGTAAGATGGCAGTTAACGAACGTACACCAGATGGTTACAAAGTAGATGGCTCAGGTAAGTGGGTGAAATAAGAAAATAAATCTATATTGTAGATAAAACTTATTTTAAACTGGGAGAAAATAATGGAAAAACATGAAAACCAAACGAACGAAGAAGTGACCATAGAAAAAGTCGAAGAGACTACGGAAAGAATGGAAGAATCAATTAATGAAGTAGTTAAAGAGAAGCCTGATAGAGTAGAAGCAATCAAAAAAGAGGCATCAAGTTTTGTAGATAAAGCTGGACAACAAATCGAAAATCTAGATATGAATGGTCTCATTGAAAAGATTAAAAAACTATTTGAAACAAAACCTTTACAATCTATCGGGATAAGCCTAGCTATCTTTCTTATTGTGTTCTTTGGAGTTCGCAAATTAACCAGTGATCCCTTAGATGGAACTTATGAAATTTTAACAAAACGTGATCATTTAATCATGGTGATTAAAGGAAATGCTGGGACCGTCATCTCTGAAGATTCAGACGGAGACAAAGAAAAAAGATTAGTGAAAATTAATAAACAAAAGAAAGTATTGACAATAACAGACGATGAAGGAAGAGAAATAGGAAAAACAAAATATATGTTAAAAGATAAAGAACTCTATCTTCAAGAGCCAGATCAAACCTTTAACCGAGTAAAATAGACAACGCATTCAAAGCTTACCTCAGTACCCTAAAAGTTACTGGGGTAAGAAATTGTATATTGTATATAGGGAGAATATCAAATGAAATTTAAAAAATTAATAACTCTAGCCAGCTTGGTTGGCCTAATTACTTTCTTATTGCCTGTTGTTACATCAGGTAATCAATCACTAGCTCCGGTAAGTGAACATGTTTCAGAATATTTGGATGTACCATTATGGTATCTATTTTTGGTTTGGTACGGAGCATTTGTAATTAATTTCTTATTATCTTTAGTAATTGGAAAAGGAAGAGTGCTTCAAATTATTACATCGATTATAGTTATTCTGTTAAGTCTATTTGGAATTCTTGTTCATTTTTCAATAACAAAAGAATTGGTTGGAAGATCGAATTTAGGTCTTGGAGCGATTCTATATTATGTATGTGTTGTAATAAATCTTTTCGCAGCAATAATGATTATAAAAGGTGATAAAGCTACTAGTGAAAAAATGAATTAAATAATTTCATTTCAGTAGTAGTTGGGATGAATGTTATAGTAGAAATTCGGTATTATATAGTGATAAGAGAGGTTTTAGGTTGAAATGAAAAAAATTTTATTTCGTTTTCCATTTTGGTATTATTTAAATCCAATTAATTTTTTAGGTGTAGGTGTATTAGGTTTTATCACCTATTACAATACTGTAAGAATATTTTCAGAAATTGCTGAGTTTGAGAAATTTAATGTTGCTCATTCACATAATCAGTTTTTTGTAATATTAGGTATTGTGTTCCATATTATTTGGGCAATTATCAATATTCTATTGTATCCGTATGTATTTTCTTACATTTTTAAAGTAGTCTCAAATATTATACCAAAAGGATTTTTCTTCAGTTTTATGTTTAAGCAAATAGGTGCTGCATATAGAGAGGAAATGGATAAAGGGGATATTTATTTAAAACATAGAATCTATTATGATTATCGTGGATATCCTACATCCATTGAACCAGTATATGATAGGGCAATTGATCGTGCACTTGACGCAGTTAGTGGAATGTTTGCGATTCAGTTTGGAATTAGGATTGTTTGTGTGAGTGTTGGTATAGTGCTTTTAATAGCAACATGGTATTTCACAATTTTCTATGGTTGGTTCTTTGCTATTAAATATAATCGTCAACATCCTATAAAAAAAAAGAGTCAAAATGAACCAGTAAAAATGCCTTCAATTCAAAATGTGAATCAAATTTCTGAAGTACAGGGGAGTGAATTGGATTCTGAAAGTACGATATCGAGTGATAATAGAAATCAAGAAATTTCTTCGCAAAAAAGAAAAGTGTCTGATTTATTAACTCAAGAAAGGGTAGAAAAGGCTGGGAATATTTTGGAAAAAATGCTATCAATCTTAATTAGAATTAGTATTGGATTTTTCAAAGTTTTAGGAAAAGTTGTATTCTTTACTTTGAAAGTTACTAGGGGAATTTTTAGAGGTATTGAGCATTCTGTGGAAGATTCAATCAGAAGAATGTTTTAGTCAGTGAAATTAAAACTTAAATATGACATAAAACTGTAGATAGATTAATAAATGATAAAATCTAAATGAAATGATATCTATAAGTCATTTTATTTAGATTTTTAATGGTTTAGAAAGATAATAGAAAAATGACAACATATAGAGTAGGAACAAGTTTTAGTTCATGGTCTTTTGGAGATGCTTATTCGAAGGCTAAAGATGGGGATATTCTTGCATTGGAAGAAGGTTATATGCTTGAGTTACCAGCAGGAAGACACTATAAGATAGAAAAAAGCATCAAAATAGTTGGGAAAATTTCTGAGACCGAAGGTGGAGGAACACTTTATCACAATACTATAGCAGCGACTCTGAGAATTATGAACGGAGTTACAGTTCAGTTTGAAAATATTTGGTTTCAAGTAGATGACCACCGTTGTGCTTTAGTAATAAAGGGGAATTCAACTGTAGTTCTAAATACTGTATACTTTAATGAACAATTAGATAATAAAAAAGTTTTCATAATGGTTGAAGGTAAGTCAAAATTGTTAATCGAAAATGCAGGAAATCAACTATATAATGGTTCTTACAGTACAACATCAATTAAAGTTAGTAATTCTACTCTAGAACTAAAACGTGCTGAGTTAAATATAAAATTGAATGCAGATAATGGTTCATCTATTCAAATGGAAGATACAGTGATTGAGAGATGGGGTTCTAATATATTAACTATAAAAGATTCATCAGTGACTTCCATAAATACTGTCTTAAAAGGGGGAAGTGCTGAACAAGATTACCCTGCTGTTTTTTTAAGTCGTTCGACTGCAAAATTACAAAATACAGAAGTCATTCAACCGTTGTATCGAGCTGCTGTCTGTCTAACAAATAGTGCTAGCCTTGAATCAATTGGAGCTTCTTTGACATCAATAAGAGCAATTAGTAGTCGAGTCTGTATAGAGCAAACGGTCATTAGGGAATCTCTTATGTTAGAATCCAATTCATTTTGTAGGGTTCGTGATTTTGTTGATATCATAGGTGAGAACGAGGAAAAAATTGATATTTATTGTGGAGCTTCTGTCTTAGTAGCAAATACAATAAAATTAAATCGTAATATTACCCCAAATATTCGACTTTCAGATAGTTCATACCTAATTGCAGATACTATTCTTAAAGAATTTGAAAATACGGATGGTATAATATGGGATATTTCAGATGATAGCTGTAAAATTTTGAATGAAGAGAGTACAAATTCTGAACCACAAGAGGAAATTAGTGAAACTATCGAACGCGATTATGAGGAAGAATTGTACAGCTTGATTGGTTTAAATAATGTAAAAAAAGAAGTCCAAAAATTACTAAGAACAGTCGAATTCAATCAAAAAAGATTATCAGAAGGTCTTCCAATTCAAGAACAATCTCTACATTCTGTTTTTACAGGAAATCCTGGTACAGGGAAGACAACAGTAGCAAGATTATTAGGTAGAGTTCTCTTTGACAGAGGTGTTCTCCCTGGAGATGAATTTAAATTTATTGAGGTTTCTGAGTCGGATCTTATTGCAACTCATATTGGTGAGACAGCAGTACAAACGCAAGCAATATTGGAGAAGGCTAAAGGTGGTATTCTTTTTATTGATGAAGCATATACTTTAAATAAGGGAAAATCATCTCAACATAATTTTGGACTAGAGGCTATAAACACAATACTAAAGTATATGGAAGATTACCGCAATGAGATTATGATTATATTTGCGGGTTACACTAAAGAAATGGAACAGTTTTTTGAAACAAATCCTGGATTAAAGTCACGTGTACCAAATACATTCTTCTTTGAGGACTATTCTGGTGATGAAATTGTCGAAATGGGATTGAAAAATCTTCAGAAATCTTCGTATCAACTTGAAGACGAATCTTATTATGCTATGAGAGTCAAGCAGGCCTATAGTCGCTCGTTAGATCATAGTAATGGACGATGGATTCGTAATTTTAATGAACACTTAATGAGAGCTTTAGCCAATCGTGTTGTTGAGACGCAGGTTGATGACTATGTGACAATTATCAATGACGATATTGATGATGTCCTTCTTCAAGGCACCCAACAACCAGAAGAAAATCAAAAAGATGCTTTGGAACAACTACAAAACTTGATAGGAATACAGAAAGTTAAAAAACAGGTTGAACAATTTATTTCATTAGCAGAGTTGAATAAGAAGAGGGAAGAACAAGGCGCTGCTGTAAGCGAGTTCTCACTACATTCCTTATTCTTGGGAAATCCAGGGACTGGAAAAACTACTGTAGCTCGTATCGTAGGAAAAATTCTTTATCAAAAGGGAATTATTCCTCAAAATAAATTCATAGAGGTATCTCGAAGTGATTTAGTAGCTGGGTATGTAGGGCAAACGGCTATCAAGACGCAGGAAGTATTGAAATCTGCTTTAGGGGGAGTTTTGTTCATTGATGAAGCATACACGCTATCAAATTCTAATGAAGATCGATTTGGTAAAGAAGCAATTGATGAGATTCTTAAATTCATGGAAGATCATAGAAGAGATATTGTCATTATTTTTGCTGGATATACAAAGGAAATGGAAGAATTTCTCTCAGTAAATTCAGGACTACCAAGCCGAATTCCAAATACTTTTGATTTTGAAGATTATACAGCGGATGAAATTATTCAAATTGGTTTATTAGGATTAAACAATCAAGGATACTTAATTGATGTTGATTATTATTCTAAAACAATTGAATCTTTGTATAATAAAATCAATGATTGTAGTAATGGTCGCTGGATTAGAAATATCAATGAAAAAATCATTAAGAATTTATCAATTAGAGTATCACGTGATAACGTGACTGATTTATCTACAATAGATAAAGTCGATATTGAGAGAATGATGCTAGAATATGAGAGATTATAAAAATATGGAGAATCGTTTGAAATTACTAAACAAATTACTGATGGTGGTTTGTTCTATATTAGGTTTGTTTTTACTAGTGGCTTCAGCCCAAGCTGACAGTACTGACTACAACCAACTATTTCCACAAATTACTGAGAAGTGGGAGAGCAAACAGCTATTTGAAAATAATGCTAATAGACTTGGTTACGCTTTGATGGATATTGATAAAAATGGGACGGATGAGTTATTAATCGGTCTAACCAATGGTGAAAAATGGGAACTGTTTGAAGTATATTATATGAATGGTAATACTCCAACTCCCTTATTTGATAGATTTTGGGATACAAGCCTTAGAATGGGGACAGTTATTAATACCTATACAGACGGCAGTATTATAGTGTTCGAGAGTTCTCCAGGGATTATGTCATATAGATTGTTCCAACTTTCTAAAGAAAATAAGGAGCCAACGTTAATTAAAAAAGGTGAATTTAGAGCAGGAGAAGGTGACTTAGATGACTTAA
Source organism: Streptococcus sp. CL6.35 (assembly GCF_049737915.1). Taxonomy (GTDB): domain Bacteria; phylum Bacillota; class Bacilli; order Lactobacillales; family Streptococcaceae; genus Streptococcus. Next base: position 224,013 of record NZ_JBKOTU010000003.1, read on the forward strand.
ACCTTGACTCTAAAACAAAGATAGATACCTCAACTATTGAATATACTTCTCTAAATCTCCCAATCATTGGAGATAATATGGATCCGAATCCTCCTATGCCTAAGTCCCTTGTCGATGCTAAAATTGGTGATGAAGTTCCTCTCCCATCTGAATTAGTAGGTACTTGGATTAATAAAGAGCCAAATAATGGGAAGCATGGTAAAGCTTCATCACTTATTTTAGGAGAGGATGGAAGCTACACTGGAACCTTTAAGAATGCAGATATTAGAGGGAAGGTATCCCGTCTTAAAAAAGTGAGTGAGAATGGATTTATAGTCTTAACGGAAAATCAAGAGAATGATTTTTTCTCTTTAATTGTTGGTTTAGGTGGAGGTTTGCCTCCTGGTCATAGACTCGAACATGGTATGGTACTAGAAGGGCGAACTTTATATAATGTATTGTGGGTAGTAAAAGAAGGGGAGGAAGACTATTCTAAACCTTCCAAGCTAGTAACTTTTGTAAATCCAACTTATGGTCCTAAGAAAATTGAGAAAAAAGCAGAACAAGAAGTAGCGAAACAAGGCGACACAGTGGCAGAATCAATTCAAGACAGTAGTGAGAAGACACAGCCAGAGCAAACGTTATTTGAAAATATTCCAGTATTTGGACTGGTTGTGGGAGCTGGACTTGTCCTCGTTTTAATACTCTCTATATTTTGGTTTAAAAAATAAGATTTTATAAAATTCTTTTGATTTACTATTAGAGAAAAAACCTCAAGAACTAGGGTTGAAAGCTGGTTCTTGAGGTTTTTAGGTTATTCGATTTAGAGTGATTCTCAACTATCAAACTGAACTTCTTCTAGGAGATAGTCGATAAAGCGTTCGCCCATCTTAGACAGGCTGGTTTTTTCGTGCTGGATATAAACCAGCTCAATTGGGTCATCAATATCCAGTGGGATGGAAACGATATTGTCTCCGTTGAGGTTGCTGTTCAAAATCCCTGTTGCGATCGTGTATCCGTCCAGACCAATCAAGAGATTAAAAAGGGTGGCACGGTCACTGACAACGATGGATTTCTTATGGTGCTCTTGAGATAGAATCTCTTCAGAGAAGTAGAAGGAGTTGTGTGTCCCTTGGTCATAGCTGAGGTAAGGGAAGTTTTCTAAATCAGATAGTTTGACCTTGTCTTTTTTTGCCAGAGGGTTGGTCTTGCTGACAAAGATATGCGGTTGCGCGGTAAAAAGATGGTGAGCCAGAAGGTGGTTGTCATCCAGCATTTTCGTTAAAACATCACGGTTGTAGGTGTTCAAAAATAGGACACCGACCTCACTACGGAAATTCTTGACGTCATCGATAATCTCCCAAGTCCGCGTTTCACGAAGGAAAAGCTCGTATTTCTCCATATCGCTTTTCTTGAGTAGAGAGACAAAGGCATTGACCACAAAGGCATAGTGTTGAGACGAAACGCTAAAGAGTTCGCGGTGGGCGACAGGATTTTTATAACGTTCCTCCAGAAGCTGGGTCTGCTCGACAACCTGACGGGCATAAGAGAGAAACTCCATCCCATCACGGGTCAAGGTAATGCCCTTGGGATTGCGGATAAAGATCTCAATGCCCATTTCATTTTCCAAATCTCTCACAGCATTGGAAAGACTTGGTTGGGTGATAAAGAGTTGCTTGGCTGCCTCATTCATGGAGCCAGTTTCGACGATTTTTATAATATAATGTAATTGTTGAATTCTCATGTTTTTATTGTACCACACTTGCGTCAGAATCGCCAAAGAAGATAGGAAAATCAGGAGCATTGTATGATTCTCTTCTTGAAAAAAACACAAAATTTTGCTAGAATGAGTCTTATGAAAACATTCTATGATGTGCAGCAATTCCTCAAACGATTTGGTATTATTGTTTACATGGGAAAACGCTTATATGATATTGAACTGATGAAGTTGGAACTCTCTCGAATTTACGATGCAGGGTTGATGGACAAACTAGATTATCTAGAAGCAGAAGCGGTTCTTCGCAGAGAGCACAAGGTAGAATTGGATTATATTGAGAAAAATGGAGAAAAGAACTAATGGTTACTTGGATTTTGTGGGCACTTATACTAGCAATGTTGGCGTGGATGGGCTTTAACTATCTTCGTATTCGCCGTGCGGCTAAAATCGTAGACAATGAGGAGTTTGAAGCCTTGATTCGTACAGGTCAATTGATTGATTTGCGTGATCCAGCAGAATTCCACAGAAAACATATCCTTGGGGCCCGCAATATTCCTTCAAGTCAGTTGAAGACTAGTCTTGCAGCCCTTCGTAAAGATAAACCTGTCCTTCTTTACGAAAACCAACGTGCGCAACGTGTTACAAATGCAGCCCTTTACTTGAAAAAACAAGGTTTTACTGAGATTTATATTCTTTCTTATGGTTTGGATTCTTGGAAAGGGAAAGTGAAGACTAGTTAATATTCTGTAAAAAGTTGATATAGTCGGTCTCATATACTAAATTAATAATCATTTTAAGGAGTTTTTAAAAAATGCAAGAAAAGAAAAAACACTCTCTTGTTTTAGGTATCCTATCTATTGTGCTCGGTTTGCTATTTCCAATTGTAGGTATTGTTTTGGGTATCGTAGGATTGGTCTTGGCTATTTCATACCAAAAAGAATCTGGACTAGACTATAAAACAGAAAAAATTCTCAACATTGTAGGACTTGTGGTTTCTGTACTTAACTGGATTGTAGCCGTCGCAGTATTTTTTAGATAAGCAATAAACAAAAAGCTTTAAACATAAAGCTTTTTTCTTTTATCCACTTTTCTCTAAGTAGTTTTTAATGATTTTCAATTCCTCTTGGTTCAAGGGACGGTATTGATCCTCTGCTAGTTCTGGGTCTAATGTAAACTCACCGAACTGAACTCGTTTGAGGGAGGTTACTTTGACACCAACCGAGAGGAACATTTTCTTAACCTGGTGAAATTTCCCTTCTGAAATAGTGATAGAGGCTTGACTGAGGGAAGGACTTGCAGAAAGAATCTCTAGTCTTGCAGGTTTACAGACAGTACCATCTAAAAAGACAATTCCCTTTTGAAAGGCTTGGATATGGTCAGGTGTCAGAAGTCCATTAACCTCAACCTGATAAGTTTTATCGACATGATATTGGGGATGGAGGAGCTGAAAGCCCAAAGGACCGTTATCAGTCAAGAGGAGGAGTCCTGTCGTATCTCGGTCCAGTCGGCCGACGGCATAGAGCATGTCAGACTGGATGTCAGGCGGAAGGAGGTCCATGACGGTTGGAAGTTCCCTGTCTTTATTGGCTGTAACGACACCAGTAGGTTTATGAAGCATAAGATAGGTGTGTTCATAGCCTTGAATGATTCGACCCTGAAAAAGGAGTTCTTGTAGCCCTGTATCGATATTTTGAGCTAGGGAGCGGGCTGGGCAACCATCGACTAGAATTTCCCCTTTGAGTAAGGCTTGTTTCATGGCTTTTCGGCTGATTTTTTCTTGGGCTAATAAATTATCTAAACGCATACTGTGCCTATCTTATCATAAGTCGCTTGCTTTGAAAAGGCTTGACGTGAAAAGAAAAGCACAGTGAAAACATTTACACTTGCTTGAGTTATGTTATTTACCTGAAATTATGGTATAATCGTTCAGTTAGAAAATAAATTTTGAATATTATAGAGGAAATCATGACAAAATTAAGAGAAGATATCCGTAACATTGCGATTATCGCCCACGTTGACCACGGTAAAACAACCCTCGTTGACGAATTATTGAAACAATCAGAAACGCTTGATGCACGTACTGAATTGGCAGAGCGTGCTATGGACTCAAACGATATCGAAAAAGAGCGTGGAATTACCATCCTTGCTAAAAATACGGCCGTTGCCTACAACGGAACTCGTATCAACATCATGGATACACCAGGACACGCGGACTTTGGTGGAGAAGTTGAGCGTATCATGAAAATGGTTGACGGTGTTGTCTTGGTCGTAGATGCCTACGAAGGAACAATGCCACAGACTCGTTTCGTATTGAAAAAAGCCTTGGAACAAGACCTTGTCCCAATCGTGGTTGTTAACAAAATCGATAAACCATCAGCTCGCCCAGCAGAAGTAGTGGACGAAGTCTTGGAACTTTTCATCGAGCTTGGTGCAGATGACGACCAGCTTGATTTTCCAGTGGTGTATGCTTCAGCGATCAACGGAACTTCTTCATTGTCAGATGATCCAGCTGACCAAGAAGCGACTATGGCACCAATCTTTGACACAATTATCGACCATATCCCAGCTCCAGTAGATAACTCAGATGAGCCTTTGCAGTTCCAAGTATCACTTTTGGACTACAATGACTTCGTTGGACGTATCGGTATCGGTCGTGTCTTCCGTGGTACTGTTAAGGTTGGGGACCAAGTTACCCTTTCTAAACTTGACGGCACAACTAAAAACTTCCGTGTTACCAAACTCTTCGGTTTCTTTGGTTTGGAACGTCGTGAAATCCAAGAAGCCAAAGCAGGTGATTTGATTGCCGTTTCTGGTATGGAAGATATCTTTGTCGGTGAAACTATCACTCCGACAGATGCAGTTGAAGCTCTTCCAATCCTACACATCGATGAGCCAACTCTTCAAATGACTTTCTTGGTTAACAACTCACCATTTGCTGGTAAAGAAGGTAAATGGGTAACTTCTCGTAAGGTAGAAGAACGCCTGCAGGCAGAATTGCAAACAGACGTTTCCCTTCGTGTTGACCCAACTGATTCACCAGATAAATGGACTGTTTCAGGACGTGGAGAATTGCACTTGTCAATCCTTATCGAAACAATGCGTCGTGAAGGCTATGAACTTCAAGTATCTCGTCCAGAGGTTATCGTAAAAGAAATCGATGGAGTTAAATGTGAACCATTTGAACGTGTTCAAATCGACACTCCAGAAGAATATCAAGGGTCTGTTATCCAAAGCCTTTCTGAACGTAAGGGTGAAATGTTGGATATGATTTCAACTGGTAATGGTCAAACTCGTTTGGTCTTCCTTGTTCCAGCGCGTGGTTTGATTGGATACTCAACTGAGTTCTTGTCAATGACTCGTGGTTACGGTATCATGAACCATACCTTCGATCAATACTTGCCATTGATTCCAGGTGAAATTGGTGGTCGTCACCGTGGTGCCCTTGTTTCTATCGATGCTGGTAAGGCTACAACTTACTCAATCATGTCTATCGAAGAACGTGGTACGATCTTTGTCAACCCAGGTACTGAGGTTTACGAAGGAATGATCATCGGTGAAAACTCTCGTGAAAACGACTTGACAGTTAACATCACTAAGGCAAAACAAATGACTAACGTCCGTTCAGCTACTAAGGACCAAACAGCTGTTATCAAGACGCCTCGTATCTTGACACTTGAAGAGTCTCTTGAGTTCTTGAATGATGATGAGTACATGGAAGTAACTCCTGAGTCTATCCGTTTACGTAAACAAATCCTTAACAAAGCAGAGCGTGAGAAAGCTAACAAGAAGAAAAAATCAGCTGAATAAGAGCTAGAAAGAGATAAAGATGGTTTATTTAATCATAGGACTCCTCTTATTACTACTCTATGTATTTGCGACACCACAAAGCATTAAAGGGACAGTCAATATCGTCCTTGTCGTCTTTGCTTTCGTAGCACTCTTGATTTTGCTGATGTTGTCTGTCCTGCAAATCTTTCAGCTACCGACAGAATTCTTTATCGCAATCGCCATGCTCTTCCTAGCATACTTTAGCTTGAGAGATATTACCCTCATGTCGGTTAGTAAAAGTAAAAGAAGATAAAAAGAGAGTTTCGGCTCTCTTTTTTTGTAGAAATTTTACAATAGTTTGAATTGCCTTTTACTATAATATCATTTCTTTTGCTTGTAAAGTATGAAGGCGAAAACTGGAATAAAATCCGCTAATGTCATCTATTTTTTAGGAAATTATAAAACTTCATTACTAATGATATCTTAATAAAATATGTTGATAGATTATATAAAAAGTGATATACTTAAGTAAAAAGAAATCGTTTTTAAAACGAGGAAGGATTAAATTTATTGTCTTGTTGTTCAGGGTGTGATTGATTAAACTAGGAAAATAATTCTAAGAATTTATAAAACATAAAATATTTTTCTATAGGATTATTCTCTTATACAAGGAGTCTACTATGAAGAAACTATTTATATTATTATCAACTTTTTTTCTCAGCTTCTTCCTTGCTTGGATTATTGTCTTACGTGCGCCACAATATTTATATGCAAGCTATGATTCCGTCTCTTTACTTCGTGTCAAAAAAGATACTCAGGAACCGACGCGTGAGGTATTTGAACAGGAATTAGAGAATTTTGCAAACTCAGAACAGAGTTTAATAGCTAGAAGAATCGTAGAGCCGAGTAAGGACGGGACGACTCACTTTACTTATGCAACTTATGGTCAGGGAACTTTACCAAAAGAATTCCAAGAAGCTAGCCAAGAAAGTCGTGAACGTAGTGATCCGCTAAATAGTTATCTCCTTTTGTCAGGCTCCTTGACGAAAGAAAAGCTTGCCGATAAATTAGGAGATTTGGGTTATAAAGCAATTCCTGACCGAAAGACACCGCCCTATTCTCTTGCTTTTAGAATGTTACTAATTCCCCTTATTTTAATTAGTTTAGCAATATTTGGCTTATCTTTCTTTGCTTTAGTGATTATCACTCGGATTAAGGAAATGAGAGCAGCTGGTATAAAACTCTTTTCTGGTCAGACTCTCATATCCATTATGGGGCATTCTTTATCGACTGATATCAAGTGGCTCCTTCTATCAGCCCTCCTTTCCTTCCTAGGTGGGGGAGTCGTTCTTTTTAGTCAAGGTTTGTTTTATCCTATCTTGTTAGCCACCTATGGTTTTGGGATTAGTTTTTATCTGTTGTTTTTATTGGCGATTTCAATTTTACTAATGCTCCTTTACCTAATGAGTTTGAGTTATAAAGCATTAGTTCCCGTTATTAAGGGAAGATTACCCCTTAAACGCTTGATGGCTTTAACCCTATTGTGTCAGTTAGTAGCTGTTTTTACAGTAGGCTACGCTGTTAAGACAGGTTTGACGTCTTACCAACGATTGAAAGAACTTGAAATTTCAAAACAAGCATGGCAGGACAGAGCAGACTATTACCAGATTTCCTTTGGCTTAGGTGATAGAGTAAAAGATACAGAAAATCAGAATAAGTGGTATGCCTTTGCCAAGGAAGCAATCGAAGAAGAACAGGCTCTATTTGTAAAAGATAATCTCATTCATTTTGCAAATCCTCAAGGAAAAAATGAACAGGGAGAGACACTGGATACCTATAGTCCAGATGCTAATGTTCTCTATATCAGCCCAAGTTATTTGGACAAGGAAAATGTATCTGTAAATGGTGAGACTAGACAGAAACTAGCCCATCTTCAAAAAGGGGAATTTGGACTCTTATTACCAGAACATTTGCGCTCTCGAGAAGCAGAACTTAAGAAAGTTTTTGAAGAAAGATTGAGTAATTATGGAAAATCTGGTGAGGAGGCAAGTGCTCCTTTAGAGTATGAAATGAGAGCGATTGTTAGCTATCTTCCAACTGGAGAAAAGCGATTTGTTTATAATAACGGTGAAAACCCAGTATCCATCCAGTACTTAACCGATCCGATTTTAGTTGTATTCACGCCGACTTCTACAGGTGATAGTTTTATATCCTTATCTAGTTGGTCTATCAATGCTGGAAAACAACTCTTTATCAAAGGATATGAGAGTGGGCTAGAACTCTTGAAAAATGCAGGAATTTATGAGCAAGTATCCTATCTTAAAGAAGGAAGAAGTGTTTATCTAACTCGTTATAATGAAGTTCAAACTGAAACAGCAACTTTAATCCTAGGAGCTATTGTGGGGATAGCTAGTTCCTTGTTACTCTTTTATTCTGTCAATCTTCTATATTTCGAGCAATTCCGTCGAGATATCTTGATTAAACGAATTTCAGGTTTACGATTTTTTGAAACACATGCTCAGTATATGGTTAGTCAATTTGCCAGTTTTGTATTTGGTGCTAGTCTCTTTATTTTAAGCAGTCGAGACTTGGTGATTGGCTTGCTCACTTTATTGGTCTTTCTAGCTAGTGCAGTTTTGACGCTTTACCGTCAAGCGCAGAAAGAATCTCGTGTTTCTATGACAATTATGAAAGGAAAATAGAATGATTGAACTAAAGAATATATCTAAAAAATTTGGAAGCCGTCAGCTATTTTCAGATACGAATCTTCATTTTGAAGGTGGGAAAATTTATGCCTTAATCGGTACAAGTGGCTGTGGTAAGACAACACTCTTGAATATGATTGGACGATTAGAGCCATATGACAAAGGGCAAATCATCTATGATGGCACTTCTCTTAAGGACATCAAGCCTTCTGTTTTCTTTAGAGATTACTTGGGATACTTATTTCAAGATTTTGGCTTAATTGAAAGTCAAACTGTTAAAGAGAATCTCAATCTGGGTTTAGTTGGTAAAAAGTTGAAAGAAAAAGAGAAAATCTCTTTGATGAAACAAGCTCTAAACCGTGTTAACCTCTCTTATTTAGATTTAAAGCAACCTATCTTTGAATTATCAGGAGGAGAAGCACAACGTGTTGCACTAGCGAAGATAATTTTAAAGGATCCACCTTTGATCCTCGCAGATGAACCAACAGCTTCCTTAGACCCCAAAAATTCTGAGGAATTACTTTCTATCCTAGAATCTTTGAAAAATCCGAATCGAACTATTATTATTGCGACCCACAATCCTCTTATTTGGGAACAAGTGGACCAAGTTATTCGAGTTACCGATTTATCACATAGATGATAAGGTAAAATTCAGTTAGAAGAAAGAGTCACAAACACACTTTGTGGCTTTTTTATTTCCATAAAAATGGTAAAATAGTAAGAGTAGAAATGGAGTTCGAGACATGAAAGTAATAGATCAATTTAAAAATAAGAAAGTCCTTGTTTTAGGTTTGGCCAAGTCTGGTGAATCTGCAGCTCGTTTGTTGGACAAGCTAGGTGCCATTGTGACAGTAAATGACGGGAAACCATTCGAGGACAATCCAGCTGCCCAAAGTTTGCTGGAAGAAGGGATCAAGGTCATCACAGGCGGTCATCCTTTGGAACTCTTGGATGAAGAGTTTGCTCTGATGGTGAAAAATCCAGGTATCCCATACAGCAATCCCATGATTGAAAAGGCATTGTCAAAGGGTATTCCAGTCTTGACTGAGGTGGAATTGGCTTACTTGATTTCAGAAGCACCGATTGTTGGTATTACTGGTTCTAATGGAAAAACGACCACAACGACGATGATCGGGGAAGTTTTAACTGCTGCTGGCCAACATGGTCTCTTATCAGGAAATATCGGCTATCCTGCCAGTCAAGTGGCCCAAACTGCGTCAGACAAGGACACTCTTGTTATGGAACTTTCTTCTTTCCAATTGATGGGCGTTCAAGAATTCCATCCTGAGATCGCGGTTATTACCAACCTCATGCCAACTCATATCGATTATCATGGTTCTTTTGAGGAATATGTAGCAGCCAAGTGGAATATCCAGAACAAGATGACAGCGGATGATTTCCTTGTCTTGAACTTTAACCAAGACTTGGCAAAAGAATTAGCTACTAAAACACAAGCTACAGTTGTACCATTCTCAACACAGGAAAAGGTTGATGGAGCTTATCTGGAAGATGGTCAGCTCTACTTCCGTGGAGAAGTGGTCATGGCAGCGAATGAAATCGGAGTTCCAGGTAGCCACAATGTGGAAAATGCCCTTGCGACGATTGCTGTAGCCAAGCTTCGTGGTGTGGATAACCAAACCATCAAAGAAACTCTTTCAGCCTTTGGAGGTGTCAAACACCGTCTCCAATTTGTGGATGAAATCAAGGGTGTCAAATTCTATAATGATAGCAAGTCAACCAATATCTTGGCTACCCAAAAAGCCTTGTCAGGATTTGACAACAGCAAGGTGGTCTTGATTGCAGGTGGTTTGGACCGTGGCAATGAGTTTGACGAATTGGTACCAGACATTACTGGACTCAAGAAGATGGTCATCCTCGGTCAGTCTGCCGAACGTGTCAAACGAGCAGCAGATAAGGCTGGTGTGTCTTATGTGGATGCGACTGATATTGCTGATGCGACCCGCAAGGCCTACGAGCTTGCGACTCAAGGAGACGTGGTTCTTCTCAGTCCAGCCAATGCCAGCTGGGATATGTATGCTAACTTTGAAGTACGTGGCGACCTCTTTATCGACACAGTAGCGGAGTTAAAGGAATAATATGAAGAAAATTGTCTTTACAGGTGGGGGGACGGTTGGACACGTGACCCTCAACCTTTTGTTAATGCCCAAGTTCATCGAAGATGGCTGGGAAGTCCACTATATCGGAGATAAACGTGGCATCGAGCACCAAGAAATCCTCAAGTCAGGTCTAGATGTCACCTTCCACTCCGTTGCGACTGGGAAATTGCGTCGCTATTTCTCTTGGCAAAATATGCTGGATGTCTTTAAAGTTGGCTGGGGAATTGTCCAGTCGCTCTTTATCATGTTACGACTTCGTCCACAGGCTCTTTTTTCAAAGGGAGGCTTTGTCTCAGTGCCGCCTGTTATCGCTGCCCGTGTGTCAGGAGTGCCAGTCTTTATTCATGAATCTGACCTGTCTATGGGCTTGGCAAATAAAATTGCCTATAAGTTTGCAACTAAGATGTACTCAACCTTTGAGCAAGCTTCGAGTTTGGCTAAGGTCGAGCATGTGGGAGCAGTGACCAAGGTTTCAGACCAAAAAAATCCAGAACAGGATGAATTGGTGGATATTCAAACCCACTTTAATCCTAAATTGCCAACTGTATTGTTTGTCGGTGGTTCTGCAGGGGCTCGTGTCTTTAACCAATTGGTGACAGACCATAAGAAAGAACTGACAGAGCGCTACAATATTATCAATCTAACTGGAGATTCTAGCCTGAACGAGTTGAGCCAAAATCTTTTTCGTGTTGATTATGTGACCAATCTCTATCAACCCTTGATGGAATTGGCGGATATTGTTGTGACACGAGGTGGTGCCAATACGATTTTTGAGCTCTTGGCGATGGCAAAATTGCATGTTATTGTGCCACTTGGTCGTGAAGCTAGTCGTGGTGACCAGATTGAAAATGCAGCCTACTTTGTAAAAAAAGGCTATGCAGAAGAGCTTCAAGAAAGCGATTTGACCTTGGACAGTTTAGAAGAGAAGCTTTCTCACTTACTAAGTCACAAGGAAGATTACCAAGCTAAGATGAAGGCTTCCAAGGAATTGAAATCTCTAGCAGATTTTTATCAATTGTTGAAAAAAGATTTATCATAAGGAAAGTAAATGTCAAAAGATAAGAAAAATGAGGGCAAAGAAATCCTCGAAGAATTTAAAGAGTTATCAGAATGGCAGAAACGAAACCAAGAATACCTAAAAAAGAAGGCTGAGGAAGAGGCGGCCCTAGCTGAGGAGAAGGAAAAGGAAAGACAAGCTCGAATGGCTTCAAAATCTGAAAAGTCAGATGCAACCGAGGACCAAGAGAGTGAATCTGATCCAAAAGACCCAGAATCAGCTAAGGAAGAGTCTGAAGAAAAAGTAGAAGAGTCAGAAGACGTCAAAAAAGAAGTACCCAAAGAAGAACCAAAATCCAAAGAGCCAAAGAAACAGAATAAACAGGATAAAAAAATAGAAAAAAAGCCTGTGAAGGAAAAACCGGTCAAACCGAAAATTCCAGGAGTTCATATCTGGCGGGCTATCTCGATTTTGTTTCTCAGTCTGATTTTATTGGTTGTCTCTGCTTATTTGCTTAGTCCTTATGCGACCATGAAGGATATTCGTGTTGAGGGAACAGTGCAAACTACAGCTGATGATATTCGACAGGCTTCAGGCATTCAGGATTCGGATTATACGATTAACCTTCTGCTAGATAAGGCAAAATATGAAGAGCAGATCAAGTCCAACTATTGGGTTGAATCAGCTCAGCTTGTCTATCAATTTCCAACCAAGTTTACTATCAAGGTCAAGGAATATGATATTGTAGCCTACTATGTTTCTGGAGAAAGTCATTATCCAATCCTTTCAAGCGGTCAGCTAGAGACCAGTTCTGTGAGCTTGGTCAGTCTGCCAGAAACTTATATATCAGTTCTCTTTAATGACAGCGAACAAATCAAGACCTTTACCTCAGAACTTGCTCAAATCAGCCCAGAACTCAAATCTGCTATCCAGAAGGTGGAACTAGCCCCAAGCAAGGTGACTTCAGATTTAATTCGATTGACTATGAATGATTCGGACGAGGTCTTGGTTCCTCTATCTGAAATGAGTAAGAAACTGCCTTACTATAGTAAGATTAAGCCACAATTATCAGAACCGAGTGTGATTGACATGGAAGCTGGAATTTACAGTTACACTGTGGCGGACAAATTAATTATGGAGGCTGAGGAAAAAGCAAAACAAGAGGCTAAGGAAGCTGAGAAGAAACAAAAAGAGGAAGAGAAGAAAAGACTGGAAGAACAGCAAAATAAACTAGAAGAGGAAAGGAAAAAGCTGGAGGAAGAGGGCAATCAAAACCAAACGACCCGACGTTCATCGCGTCGCTAGGTTTACCTTTTCTTCTATAGCTCTTTAGTTGCCATGTTTTTACTTGACAAGTGCTAGTAGAAATAATAGAATAGTAAAAAACCTTTAAAGCAGTCCAGAGAGGCAGCTAAGGTTAGACGGTGAAAGGGTGGAGACTACCCATTTTTCGTGGAACCTTGCTGTTGGCAGGTTCCTTTTTTCGTGGCTTCTTGTGGCCAGACTCTCTCACTAGCAAAGGTAAAAGGAGAAACCTATGCGAGAACATCGTCCAGTTATTGCTCTTGATTTTCCTAGTTTTGAGGCGGTCAAGGAATTCTTAGCTCTTTTTCCAGCAGAAGAAAGCCTTTATCTTAAGGTAGGGATGGAGCTTTATTACGCAACGGGGCCTGAGATTGTGTCCTACTTGAAAGGCCTGGGGCACAGTGTCTTTTTGGATCTCAAGCTGCATGACATTCCCAATACTGTCAAATCAGCTATGAAGGTCCTGTCTCAGCTTGGTGTGGATATGACAAATGTTCATGCTGCTGGGGGTGTAGAGATGATGAAGGCTGCGCGTGAAGGTCTTGGAAGTCAAGCCAAATTGATCGCAGTCACGCAACTGACATCAACATCGGAAGCCCAGATGCAGGATTTTCAGAATATCCAAACCAGCCTGCAGGAGTCTGTCATTCACTATGCTAAGAAGACGGCTGAAGCGGGATTAGATGGTGTTGTTTGCTCGGCTCAGGAAGTGCAACTCATCAAGCAGGCCACCAATCCAGATTTTATCTGTCTGACACCGGGCATTCGTCCTGCAGGTGCTGCAGTAGGAGATCAAAAACGCGTCATGACGCCAGCGGATGCTTATCAAATCGGTAGTGACTATATCGTAGTGGGACGTCCCATTACCCAAGCTGAAGATCCTGTTGCAGCTTATCATGCCATCAAGGATGAATGGAAACAGGATTGGAATTAAAGAACTAGATTAGAAAAACAAAAGGAGAAGACCATGACACTTGCTAAAGATATCGCTAGCCACCTCTTGAAAATTCAAGCAGTTTACCTCAAACCAGAGGAGCCTTTCACTTGGGCATCTGGTATCAAGTCACCGATTTACACTGATAATCGTGTGACACTAGCCTATCCAGAAACTCGTACTCTCATTGAAAATGGTTTTGTAGATGCTATCAAAGAAGCCTTTCCGGAGGTTGAAGTGATTGCAGGAACTGCGACAGCAGGGATTCCACACGGAGCTATTATTGCTGACAAGATGAATCTGCCATTTGCCTACATCCGTAGCAAACCAAAAGACCACGGAGCTGGTAATCAAATCGAAGGCCGCGTGGCTCAAGGACAAAAAATGGTAGTGGTTGAAGACCTCATTTCAACTGGTGGTTCTGTTCTTGAAGCTGTTGCAGCAGCTAAGCGAGAAGGAGCAGATGTACTTGGAGTTGTAGCAATTTTCAGTTACCAATTGCCAAAAGCAGATAAGAACTTTGCGGATGCTGGCGTGAAATTGGTGACACTTTCAAACTACAGCGAACTCATCCACCTAGCCCAAGAAGAAGGCTATATCACACCAGAAGGATTGGACCTTCTAAAACGCTTTAAAGAAGACCAAGAAAATTGGCAAAATGCCTAAAACATAGAAAATCAGGTAGTCACTAGGATTACCTGATTTTGTTTTTTAGAATAGAAAATGAAAAGATTATTTGAATTTCCATAACTTAAGAAAGTTTATCATTTTTAATTATCTCTGTAAAATGATTGTAAGTATGAAATTTCCAAACAAAATATTTGAAAAGTTTTGAAAAAAGAGTTATGATATTTTTGTAATATACAAAGTAAACGCTTACTTATTAAGGAGGGCATTTTATGTCATACAAAACAAGCAATGCAGAAGGTCATGTAGATTTCATCAATACCTATGATTTGGAGCCAATGGCGCAACAAGTTATTCCTAAAGCAGCCTTTGGCTATATCGCTAGTGGGGCAGAAGATACTTTCACTTTGCGTGAGAATATTCGTGCCTTTAACCACAAACTCATCGTTCCTCATACACTTTGTGATGTTGAAAATCCAAGTACAGAGATTGAATTTGCAGGTGAAAAATTGTCTTCACCAATCATTATGGCGCCTGTTGCAGCTCATAAATTGGCAAATGAACAGGGTGAAGTGGCGACTGCGCGTGGTGTGCATGAGTTTGGTTCTCTTTACACAACTAGCTCTTACTCTACTGTAGATCTTCCAGAAATTACGGAAGCCCTTCAAGGGACACCTCATTGGTTCCAATTTTACTTTAGTAAAGATGATGGAATCAACCGCCACATCATGGACCGTGTGAAGGCTGAAGGTTATAAAGCGATTGTCTTGACGGCAGATGCGACTGTAGGGGGCAATCGTGAGGTGGACAAACGTAATGGTTTTGTCTTCCCAGTTCGCATGCCGATTGTTGAAGAATACCTGCCAGAAGGTGCTGGTAAATCAATGGACTTTGTTTACAAATCAGCTAAACAACGCTTGTCTCCACGTGATGTAGAATTTATCGCTGAATACTCAGGACTTCCTGTTTATGTCAAGGGACCACAATGCCGTGAGGACGTTGAACGTTCGCTTGCTGCAGGTGCTTCTGGTATCTGGGTAACCAACCACGGCGGTCGTCAAATCGACGGTGGGCCAGCTGCCTTTGATTCACTTCAAGAAGTAGCAGAAGCAGTTGACAAACGCGTACCAATCGTCTTTGACTCAGGTATTCGTCGTGGTCAACACGTCTTTAAAGCCTTGGCTTCAGGAGCAGACTTGGTAGCTATTGGTCGCCCGGTCATCTATGGCTTGGCTCTCGGTGGTAGTGTTGGTGTGCGTCAAGTCTTTGAACACTTGAATGCGGAATTGAAGACAGTCATGCAATTGTCTGGAACTCAGACTATTGAAGATGTCAAACACTTCAAACTCCGTCACAACCCATACAATCCAACCTTCCCAGTTGACCCTCGTGACTTAAAATTGTATTGATAAAATAGCTTGCCTCCACTTGATGTGGAGGTTTTTCTTCGTCTATAGGAAGAATAAATCACCATTGAAATCTATATAAATATATTTTTCAGTCAAATATCTTGCTAGGGCTTTCATTTTTTGCTATACTGGTTCAGTAATTAAATAATAAAGACATTTGGGGTGCTTTAAGCTGAGATGATACCCATTGAACCTGATACAGTTAAGACTGGCGAAGGGAAATGTGAAAAGGTTTTTTTCGTATGTCGAAAAGAACTGTCTAATCTTGTAAGCTAAACTCTAATTCTTGATTGTAATTGGAGTTTTTTTGTTTATCAAAAGAGGATAGGCTGGACGTTAAGCCTTTCGGTAGCTCACCTTGAATACCCCACTTTTCTTTAAAAAAGGAGTTTTTTATGTTGAAAAAATGGCAGTTAAAAGATGTTATTTTACTTGCTTTCTTGTCTATCTTTTTTGGTGGCGTTTTTGTAGGATCCGGCTATCTGTTTGATGTCCTCACTCTGATTTTAGCCCCTCTTGGCTTGCAGGCCTTTGCCAATGAAATCCTCTTTGGTCTCTGGTGTATGGCTGCGCCCATTGCGGCCATCTTTGTTCCAAGAGTGGGAAGCGCAACGATTGGAGAAGTGCTAGCTGCGCTTGCTGAAGTCCTTTATGGTAGCCAATTCGGTCTAGGTGCCCTTTTGTCTGGCTTGGTTCAAGGTTTGGGAAGTGAACTTGGTTTTATCGTAACCAAGAATCGCTATGAAAGTTGGCTCTCTCTAACTGCCAATAGTATTGGAATTACGCTTGTTAGCTTTGTCTATGAATACATTAAGTTAGGTTACTACGCCTTCTCCCTTCCTTTTGTCCTTTCCTTGCTTGTAGTACGTTTTATTTCCGTCTTTTTCTTCTGTACCATCTTGGTTCGTGCTATTGTCAAACTCTATCATCAGTTTGCAGCTGGAGGCAAGGCATAGATGGGTCTGGAACTACGAGCGATTCAGTCCCCAATCTTCTCTGAGCCACTTGATTTTACTTTTCATGCGCAAGCCTTTACCTTGTTAGTTGGAAGCAGCGGTTCAGGAAAATCTAGCCTCTTTCAAATGATTGCCCAAGTCAGTTCTCTTCCCTATAGCGGTCAAGTCCTGATAAATGGGAGGGAGGTCAGTCAACTTTCTATTATCGAACGTGTCCAGACGGTTGGTATTCTCTTTCAAAATCCCAATCATCAATTTACCATGGAGAACTTGTTTGAGGAGCTGGTTTTTACCTTGGAAAATATTGGGCATCCCGTTCAGGAAATTGCTTCTAAAATAGCAGAGGTTGTCCAGCAATGTCGCTGCAAGGCTATCTTGCACCGTCCCATCCATCACTTATCAGGTGGAGAAAAGCAAAAGGCTGCACTGGCAGTTCTCTTTGCTATGAATCCTAGGGTCTATCTCTTGGATGAGCCCTTCTCTTCCATTGACCGCAAGAGTAGGATAGAGATATTGGAGATTCTAAAAGAGTTGGTCTCTGATGGGAAGACAGTTATTTTGTGCGACCATGATTTAACGGACTATGAAGCCTATATCGACCATATGGTGGAGCTAAGAGATGGTCAACTAAGGGAAGTATTTAAAATCCCTACCTCTGAGACGACACAGGTTGCTTCAAAGGAAGTTGCTTCTAGTCCAGAACTATTCCATATGGATGGAACGACTTGTGAGCTGGATAAGCGCCCCCTCTTTTCGATTGCGGATTTCACATTCTATAAAGGAATTTCCTGTATCTTGGGTGATAATGGTGTCGGGAAATCAACCCTCTTTCGGTCTATTCTTCAATTTCAAAAGTATAAAGGGCGCATTACTTGGAAGGGATCGGTTCTCAAAAAGAAAAAGAGTTTGTATCGTGACCTTACGGGTGTTGTTCAGGAAGCTGAGAAACAGTTTATCCGAGTCAGTCTGCGAGAGGAACTGCAATTAGATAGTCCAGACTCTGAAAGAAATCAGCGGATTCTCCAAGCTTTACGATATTTTAATCTGGAGCAGGCGCTTGATAAGAGTCCCTATCAATTAAGTGGTGGCCAGCAAAAGATTCTTCAGCTTTTGACCATCTTGACCAGCAAGGCTTCTGTGATCTTGCTAGATGAGCCATTTGCTGGTTTGGATGATAGAGCCTGCCATTATTTTTGTCAGTGGATTGTGGAGGAGAGAAATCAAGGAAGAAGTTTTCTAATCATTAGCCATCGTTTAGATCCCTTAATCTCTGTGGTTGATTATTGGATTGAGATGACTAGTCAGGGTCTCAATCATGTGAAAGCAGTGACAATTACCAAACCACTCACATTTCTGAGTAGCAATACTCAAGGGGAGGTGAAGTAGTATGGTCAAAGTAGCAACCCAGACACCGATTATCAGTCTCTTCTTGCTGATTTTATCGCTGGAAACATCTTTCATTCCTTCGATTGCTCTGAATCTTTCGGTAGTCGCATTTTGTATTCTCTTTATGCTCTATTACCGTCGATTTAAAGTATTGGCTTGGATGATTCTGCTTGCCATTTTGCCATCCTTTGCCAACTACTGGGCAGTTCAGTTACATGGAGATGCTTCGCAGGCAGTCATGCTTGGAACGAGGGCCTTTGTGACCGTTTGTATTGGTCTTGTCTTTGTTTCCTCTATTTCCCTAAAAGAGCTTCTCTTGTACTTGGCCCAAAAGAGGTTATCACGCTCTTGGGCCTATGCCTTGATTGTGGTTTTCAATGCTTTTCCTCTGATTCAGAAGGAAATTAAATCTTTAAAGGAGGCCTGTTTGTTACGCGGTCAAGAACTACATTTTTGGTCGCCCTTGATTTATAGCAAGGTTCTGATGACGGTTTTTAGATGGCGACATCTTTATCTGAGAGCTCTGTCGGCGCATGGATATGACGAACATGCACAGGTGGAGAATCGCTATCGGACTTTTTATATTCCTCAAAGGACAATATTCATCTACCTGCTTTTCTTTTTATTGTTTCAAACCAGTCTATTTTTATAAAGGAGTTATTATGGAATTTACAGATATTGCGATGGAATTATCCAAGGAAGCTTGGCAGGCTTCCTTTCATCACCCCTTTGTATTACAGTTACAAGAGGGAAATTTAGACCCGTCCATCTTTCGCTATTACTTGATTCAGGATGCCTACTATCTGAAGGCCTTCTCAGAAGCCTATCACCTCTTGGCTGATAAGACTTCAAACCAAGAGATGAAAAGACTTTTGAAACAAAATGCTCAGAGTCTAGTGGAAGGTGAGTTATTTATCCGCCAACAATTTTTCAAGGAATTGGAAATCAGCGACCAGGAAATGGAGCAACCGATTGCTCCAACCTGTTATCATTATATCTCTCACATTTATCGTCAATTTGCAGAGCCGAACTTGGGCATTGCCTTTGCAAGTTTGCTTCCTTGTCCTTGGTTATACCATGATATAGGCAAATCACTTAATCTTAAACCATCACCAAATCTTCTCTACCAACAATGGATTGAAACGTATATTACGGATGAGTTGGAACAGCAAATCAGAGAGGAAGAGGCTCTGGTCAATCAACTTTATCGAGAAAGTGACGAGACAGACAAGAAAAAAATGCTAGATGCCTTCCACATCAGTGTTCATATGGAAGCCAAGTTTTGGGAAATGGCCTACCAACATCAGACATGGAAGAGCGATTTACAGTCTTTAGAAACAGGAGAAGAATAGTAACATGAGAAATCACCGATTACAAGTTCACAAATTAACCATTTTATCCATGATGATTGCCCTTGACGTAGTCCTTACGCCTATCTTTCGGATTGAGGGTATGGCACCGATGTCCAGTGTAGTTAATATTCTGGCAGGAATCATGATGGGACCTGTTTATGCCTTGGTCATGGCTACAGTCACAGCCTTTATCCGTATGACGACTCAAGGGATTCCGCCTTTAGCACTTACAGGAGCGACTTTTGGAGCCCTTCTTGCAGGTCTCTTTTATAAGTACGGTCGGAAATTTCACTATTCTGCTCTAGGAGAAATTTTGGGAACAGGTATTATTGGTTCTATTGTTTCTTATCCTGTTATGGTACTTTTTACAGGATCGGCTGCTAAGCTTAGCTGGTTTATCTACACTCCTCGATTTTTCGGAGCAACCTTGATTGGTACAGTGATTTCCTTTATTGCCTTTCGATTTTTAATCAAGCAGGAATTCTTTAAAAAAGTGCAAGGATATTTTTTCAGTGAAAGGATAGACTGATGCAGGCATTTACAAATCCCTTTCCTCTAGGCTCTAGTTCCCTAATTCACTGCATCACCAATGAGATTTCTTGTGAGATGCTGGCAAATGGGATTTTGGCTCTGGGATGTAAACCAGTTATGGCAGATGATTCCCGTGAGGTTCTTGATTTTACTAAGCAAAGCCAGGCCCTCTTCATCAATTTGGGGCATTTGTCTGCTGAGAAGGAAAAAGCAATCCGTATGGCAGCTTCTTATGCAGCTCAAGTTTCTCTCCCAATGGTAGTAGATGCGGTTGGCGTAACGGCTTCATCCATTCGTAAGAGCTTAATTAAAGACCTTTTAGACTACAGCCCTACGGTCCTTAAAGGAAACATGTCGGAAATTCGAAGTCTTGTTGGCTTAAAGCACCACGGCGTTGGGGTAGATGCGAGTGCTAAAGACCAAGAAACTGAGGATTTACTTCAAGTCTTGAAAGACTGGTGTCAGACCTATCCTGGTATGTTATTCTTAGTTACTGGTCCTAAGGACCTCATCGTTTCGAAGAATCAGGTCGCTGTACTGGGAAATGGCTGTGCTGAATTAGACTGGATAACAGGGACAGGAGACTTGGTTGGAGCTTTAACAGCTGTTTTTCTCAGCCAAGGAAAGACTGCCTTTGAAGCTTCTTTCCTAGCGGTTTCTTATCTCAATATCTCCGCTGAGAGAATAGTTGTTCAAGGAATGGGATTGGAAGATTTTCGATACCAAGTACTCAATCAGCTTTCGCTCCTCAAAAGAGATGAAAATTGGCTAGATGCCATCAAAGGAGATGTTTATGAATAGAGAGGCGCTTAGACTGTATCTAGTAACCAATCGCTACCAAGATTCCTTGGAAAGCTTTCTTGAAAAGGTTGAGACGGCTTGCCGTTCAGGGGTTACTATAGTCCAATTGCGAGAAAAAAATCTTACAACCAATCAATATTATCAACTGGCAAAACAAGTCAAGGAAATAACAGATTCCTATCAGGTACCCTTGATAATCGATGATCGCTTGGATGTCTGTCTCGCAGTTGATGCTGCTGGTCTGCATATCGGAGACGATGAACTACCAGTTTCGGTTGCCCGACAAGTCTTGGGCCCTGAAAAAATCCTCGGTGTTACAGCTAAAACTGTAAAAAGAGCCCTTGAGGCAGAAGAAGGGGGAGCAGATTACTTGGGGACAGGAGCCATTTTTCCGACCACGACCAAGGAAAATGCGCCTATCACCCTGATTTCAACCTTGAAAACAATTTGCCAAAGGGTCGCCATTCCAGTAGTTGCTATCGGAGGTTTAACTTCGGAGAACATTGACCAACTTATGGGCACTGGCATAGCTGGTGTAGCTGTAGTGCGTGATTTGATGCAGGCAGAAGATATAGAGACAAAAACGCAAGCCTTTTTGACAAAGTTGGATGACATTATTTTCTAATTAATACTCAATGAAAATCAAAGAGCAAACTAGGAAGCTAGTCGCAGGTTGCTCAAAGCACAGCTTTGAGGTTGCAGATAAAGCTGACGTCGTTTGAAGAGATTTTCGAAGAGTATAAAAACTCTCTAATTCCCTTAAAGTAGGAACTAGAGAGTTTTTTTAATCTTTAAAGCTTGTATGGTTAACTGGGCCAGAACCATGACCGAGTTGAGGGGCGTCTTGGATGGCTTTCGTGATAAAGGCCTTGGCTTTATCGACTGCTTGATAGAGGGTTTTCCCTTTGGCTAGTTCAGCAGTAATCACTGCAGCAAAGGTACATCCAGTACCATGTGTATGACAGGTTTGAATTCGTGGACTTTCCCAGACAAATTGGTCCTCCTTGGTAAAGAGGAAATCCTTGGCACCGCCTTCGAGATGGCCTCCTTTGATGACAACAGACTGAGGACCAAATTCTTTTAAAATCAGGCGACCGGCACGCTGCATGTCTTCAGGATCATGGATTGAAAAACCAACAATCTCTTCTGCCTCAGGAAGATTGGGTGTAATAATAGTTGCAAGGGGAAGTAGATTTGTTTTTAGGTAGTCTCTGGCACTGGTATCAATCAGGGTGTCTCCGCTTGTTGCGACCATAACAGGGTCAAGGACGTAGGGACAATCCAGCTTTTTAAGATAGGGCTGGATGATTTCCATAATTTCGGTAGTTGCCAACATCCCAGTTTTTACAGCCTGAGGCTTGATATCCGAAAAGACACTCTCCAATTGGGCTTTCAACATTTGAGGAGAAACGTGCTCGATTAATTGAACGCCTCTGGTATTTTGAGCGACAAGACTGGTCACAACGGCCATTCCATAGACATCTCTAGCTTGGAACGACTTTAAATCAGCCATAATGCCAGCACCACCACTAGGGTCAGTCCCTGCAATGGTCAAAGCAACGGGTAAATAAGTCATCTAAAACCTCCCAACCAACTGAAGTTTGTATTCTTAAGAACAAGCTAGTTTGTTTCAGGAAGGCAATAGAAGACTGCTAGTCCCCATTATCATTTCCACTTCCATCAGCTAGCATTACCTAGATTGAGTCAAAGGGTCTAACAGTCGTTAATCTCAGCTTTACGCACCCCTAGTGGTTGTTTTCTTTTTTCTTTAGTATAGCATATTTTTATTGTTTATATAGTAATATTTGACTGGAAATCCTTTATCAAATGATTAAAATTCTATTTTTAAAGAAAAGATTAATTTCATAGTTGACAAATGTAGATTTTTGAAGTATACTAATAACTGTAATCGACAAATGTAGATTTTGGAGGTGTGATTATGCAGATTTCAGATGCAGAATGGCAGGTCATGAAGATTATTTGGATGCAAGGGGAACAGACTAGTACGGATTTGATCAGGGTTCTGGCGGAGCGGTTCGACTGGTCCAAGTCAACCATTCAAACTCTTTTGGCTCGTTTGGTTGAGAAAGAGTGTTTGACTCGGAAAAAGGAAGGCAAGTTCTTTGTCTATTCAGCCCTTTTAACTTTGGACCAAAGTCAGGATTTACTTGTCCAAGATATCAAGGACAAGGTTTGTTCTCGTAGGATTAAGAACTTGTTGGCTGACTTGATTGCCGAATGTGATTTTACTCAGGCTGACTTGGAAGACTTGGAAGCTGTGGTTTCTGAGAAGAAATCAAGCGCTGTAACAAAAGTAAAATGTAATTGTATGTAAAGGAGACGTCATGTTAAATAGTATTGTAACCATTGTTTGTATTGCCCTTATCGCCTTTATCTTGTTTTGGTTTTTCAAAAAGCCTGAAAAATCTGGACAAAAGGCCCAGCAAAAAAACGGCTACCAAGAGATTCGAGTGGAAGTCATGGGGGGCTATACGCCTGAGTTGATTATCCTCAAGAAATCAGTGCCAGCCCGCATTGTCTTTGACCGTAAGGATCCTTCACCCTGTCTGGACCAAATTGTTTTTCCAGATTTTGGTGTACATGCGGACCTGCCAATGGGTGAAGAGTATGTAGTGGAAATCACGCCTGAGCAGGCTGGAGAGTATGGTTTCTCTTGTGGCATGAATATGATGCACGGCAAGATGATTGTAGAATAGGAGAATGATATGACTGAAATTGTAAAAGCAAGTCTTGAAAATGGTGTTCAAAAAATCCGTATCACGGCAGACAAAGGCTACCATCCAGCCCACATTCAACTGCAAAAAGGAGTTCCTGCTGAGATCACCTTTCACCGTGTGACACCTTCAAACTGTTATAAGGAAATTCTGTTTGAAGAAGAAGGCATCTTGGAACCAATCGGCGTAGACGAGGAGAAAGTCATTCGTTTTACACCTCAAGAATTAGGTCAACATGAATTTTCTTGTGGTATGAAGATGCAAAAGGGAAGTTATACAGTTGTTGAGAAGACTCGAAAATCTCTATCACTTTTACAGCGTTTTTGGATTACTAGTATCTTTACTGTGCCTCTTGTAATCCTCATGATTGGGATGTCGACAGGAGGAATTAGTCACCAAGTCATGCGTTGGGGCACCTTTTTAGCCACAACACCGATTATGCTAGTAGCAGGTGGTCCTTATATCCAAAGTGCTTGGGCTAGTTTTAAAAAGCACAATGCCAACATGGATACCTTGGTTGCTCTGGGAACCCTAGTGGCCTATTTCTATAGCTTAGTTGCCCTCTTCGCTGGCCTCCCCGTTTACTTTGAAAGTGCTGCCTTTATCTTCTTCTTCGTTCTTATGGGGGCCGTTTTTGAGGAGAAAATGCGGAAAAATACTTCCCAAGCTGTGGAGAAATTACTTGACTTGCAGGCTAAAACAGCAGAAGTATTGCGTGAGGATAACTATGTTCAAGTCCCTTTGGAGCAAGTCAAGGTAGGTGACCTGATTCGAGTGCGTCCCGGTGAAAAGATTGCGGTTGATGGTGTCGTAGTAGAAGGTATCTCTAGTATTGATGAGTCTATGGTGACAGGTGAGAGTCTGCCTGTGGACAAGACAGTTGGAGATACCGTCATTGGTTCAACCATCAATAATAGTGGAACACTTGTTTTTAGAGCAGAAAAAGTTGGTTCAGAGACTGTTTTGGCTCAGATTGTGGATTTTGTGAAGAAAGCTCAGACAAGTCGTGCGCCGATTCAGGACTTGACGGATAAAATTTCAGGGATTTTTGTTCCAGTAGTTGTCATTTTAGGGATTGTGACCTTTTGGGTTTGGTTCGTCTTGCTCAGGGATAGTGTAGTTGTGCTTGGAGCGAGCTTTGTGTCTTCGCTTCTCTATGGAGTAGCAGTTCTGATTATTGCCTGCCCTTGTGCATTGGGACTTGCAACACCGACAGCCCTTATGGTGGGGACAGGTCGCAGTGCCAAGATGGGAGTTCTCCTCAAAAATGGAACGGTTCTACAGGAAATCCAGAAAGTCCAAACTATTGTTTTTGATAAGACAGGAACTTTGACGGAAGGGAAACCTGTGGTCACAGATATCATCGGCGACGAAGTAGAAGTGCTTGGATTGGCAGCTTCCTTGGAAGAAGCTTCTCAACACCCATTGGCTGAGGCTATTGTTAAGCGAGCGACTGAAACTGGACTTGAGCTTCACACTGTGGAAAATTTCCAAGCCTTGCACGGAAAAGGTGTTTCAGGGCAAATCAATGGAAAACAAGTTTTGCTTGGAAATGCTAAAATGCTGGATGGCATGGATATTTCTAGCACTTATCAGGAAAAACTAGAACAACTGGAAAAAGAAGCTAAGACAGTTGTGTTCTTGGCTGTTGAGAATGAAATCAAAGGCTTGCTTGCTCTGCAAGATATTCCTAAGGAAAATGCCAAGCTTGCCATCAGTCAGTTGAAAAAACGAGGTCTTAAAACAGTCATGCTGACAGGAGACAATGCAGGTGTGGCGCGTGCCATTGCCGATCAGATCGGAATCGAAGAGGTCATTGCAGGTGTCTTGCCAGAAGAAAAAGCCCATGAAATCCATAAACTACAAGCGGCTGGCAAGGTAGCCTTTGTTGGTGATGGGATTAATGACGCTCCGGCCCTCAGTGTTGCAGATGTGGGAATTGCTATGGGAGCTGGAACAGATATTGCCATCGAGTCAGCAGATTTGGTGTTGACAACTAATAACCTCCTAGGAGTGGTACGTGCCTTTGACATGAGTAAGAAAACTTTTAATCGTATTCTGCTCAATCTTTTCTGGGCCTTTATCTACAATGTCGTCGGAATTCCGATAGCAGCAGGAGTATTTTCTGGTGTTGGGCTGGCCCTCAATCCAGAACTGGCAGGTCTAGCCATGGCCTTTAGTTCTGTATCCGTTCTGACCAGTTCCCTTCTCTTAAACTTTAGTAAAATAGATTAAAAGCGGGCTTGCTCGCTTTTTATACTCTTTGAAAATCTCTTCAAATCACGTCAGCTTTATCTGCAACCTCAAAGCTGTGCTTTGAGCAACCTGTGGCTAGCTTCCTAGTTTGCTCTTTGATTTTCATTGAGTATTATAAAACAGAAGCTAAAAAATTTTTCAAACTGTACTGCAATAGAGAATAGAAACTTCTGAGCAGATTCTTAGTAAAGTCAAAATAAATGTGATAAATTAGTATTGTAAAAATTTACTGAAACGTTTTCAAAAACTATATGAAACCTTTTTTAGTAGATTTAAAAATATTTGAAGGAGAGTTATCATTATGACTCAAGGGAAAATTACTGCATCTGCAGCAATGCTTAATGTATTGAAAACATGGGGCGTAGACACTATCTACGGTATCCCATCAGGAACACTCAGCTCATTGATGGATGCTTTGGCTGAAGACAAAGACATCCGCTTCTTGCAAGTTCGCCACGAAGAAACAGGTGCTCTTGCAGCGGTTATGCAAGCTAAATTCGGCGGCTCAATCGGGGTTGCAGTTGGTTCAGGTGGTCCAGGTGCGACTCACTTGATTAACGGTGTTTACGATGCAGCTATGGATAACACTCCATTCCTAGCAATCCTTGGATCACGTCCGGTTAACGAACTCAACATGGATGCTTTCCAAGAATTGAACCAAAACCCAATGTACAATGGTATCGCTGTATATAACAAACGTGTAGCTTACGCTGAGCAATTGCCAAAAGTAATTGACGAAGCTTGCCGTGCTGCAGTTTCTAAAAAAGGTCCAGCTGTTGTTGAAATCCCAGTAAACTTCGGTTTCCAAGAAATCGACGAAAATTCATACTATGGATCAGGTTCATACGAGCGTTCATTCATCGCTCCTGCTTTGAACGAAGTTGAAATCGACAAAGCTGTTGAAATCTTGAACAATGCTGAACGTCCAGTTATCTATGCTGGTTATGGTGGTGTTAAAGCTGGTGAAGTGATTACTGAATTGTCACGTAAAATCAAAGCACCAATCATCACAACTGGTAAAAACTTTGAAGCCTTTGAATGGAACTATGAAGGTTTGACAGGTTCTGCTTACCGTGTTGGTTGGAAACCAGCCAACGAAGTGGTCTTTGAAGCAGACACAGTTCTTTTCCTTGGTTCAAACTTCCCATTTGCTGAAGTTTACGAAGCATTCAAGAACACTGAAAAATTCATCCAAGTCGATATCGATCCTTACAAACTTGGTAAACGTCACGCCCTTGACGCTTCAATCCTTGGTGATGCAGGTCAAGCAGCTAAAGCTATCCTTGACAAAGTGAACTCAGTTGAATCTACTCCATGGTGGCGTGCAAACGTTAAGAACAACCAAAACTGGCGTGATTACATGAACAAAATCGAAGGTAAAACTGAGGGTGAATTGCAATTGTATCAAGTTTACAATGCAATCAATAAACATGCTGATCAAGACGCTATCTACTCAATCGACGTAGGTGACACTACTCAAACATCTACTCGTCACCTTCACATGACACCTAAGAACATGTGGCGTACATCTCCACTCTTTGCGACAATGGGTATTGCCCTTCCTGGTGGTATCGCTGCTAAGAAAGACAATCCAGATCGCCAAGTATGGAACATCATGGGTGACGGTGCATTCAACATGTGCTACCCAGACGTTATCACAAACGTTCAATACGACCTTCCAGTTATCAACGTTGTCTTTTCAAATGGTAAATATGCCTTCATCAAGGACAAATACGAAGACACAAACAAACACTTGTTTGGTTGTGACTTCCCTAATGCTGACTATGCGAAAATCGCTGAAGCGCAAGGTGCTGTAGGATTTACAGTTGACCGTATAGAAGACATCGATGCAGTTGTTGCAGAAGCTGTTAAATTGAACAAAGAAGGTAAAACTGTTGTGATCGATGCTCGCATCACTCCACACCGTCCACTTCCAGTAGAAGTACTTGAATTGGATCCAAAACTTCACTCAGAAGAAGCAATCAAAGCCTTCAAGGAAAAATACGAAGCAGAAGAACTCGTACCATTCCGTCTCTTCTTGGAAGAAGAAGGTTTGCAATCACGCGCAATTAAATAATTTCTCTCGTCGAAAATCAAAGATAAATTTATAGACTTCTTTATTAGATTACTGCCGACGATTCCATCATTGAAACCATAAATTTCAATGATGGAATCTAGTGTGGAGCCTAGAAAAAGTCCCAAAGGATTTTTCGTAGTTTGATGAGCAAAGATTTGCCATCAAACTTGGTTTAACCTTGTTTATTCTTTGATTTTCATAGAGAGAAACTTAAAAAGATCGGAGCAATCCGGTCTTTTTCTGGAGGATAGTAAATGGATTTAAATCAATTAGATATTATCGTTTCAGATGTTCCCCAAGTCTGTGCTGACTTGGAGCGTATTTTGGATAAAAAGCCCGATTATGTTGATGACAGTTTTGCTCAGTTTACGATTGGCAGTCACTGTCTGATGTTGTCCCAAAATCATTTGATTCCTTTGGAAGATTTTCAGTCAGGAATCATTCTTCATATCGAGGTTGAGGATGTAGACCAGAATTACCAACGGTTGAAAGAACTTGGTATCCAGGTTTTAAACGGACCAACTGTAACCGATTGGGGAACAGAGTCCTTATTAGTTAAAGGGCCTGCTGGTCTAGTGATTGATTTTTATCGTATGAAGTAGGTAATTCTATTATCAAATTTTTTATCTAAACATTCTTGGAGTGAAACTTAAAAAGATCGGAGCAATTCGATCTTTTTTGTATTTATGCGACTTTCAGTCCGTCTCGCTCCGTTAGGTGCGAGACAAAAAACCACCCGTTTTCACGGGTGGTTATGATTTCTACACTTATTGTTTGGCTTCCTGTTTTAATTGTTGCACCTGTTCCTCGTACTGGACAAGCTCCCTGTCTTTTATATTGATAGTCGCTTCTGCTTCAGCAATGCGGCTTCTCAGATCTTGAGTCTTGTTATGGTGATAGCTAATACCAATAGCACTACCAGCAATGATCCCGATTACTAGACAAGTAAAAATCACCAAAATCAAGGGAGCAGATAGTTGTGTAAAGACAAGACTGACAGTTACTGTTTGACGATTGAGTAGACCAAATGAGATCACAATGACTAATAAGCTCAAACCGCCAATTAGATAAGCCTTATCTTTCAGTGACAATTCATTAAATTTTTTTAGCATAAGTTCCTTTTCTCCTGACTATGTTGATAGAAAACTACACACCATTTAGGTATTAACAAAATTCATTTTACTAGAAAATTTCGATACTGTCAATAATTTCTAACGGCTTATTTACCATCAATCAATCGATTCATTGAAAAGGAGTATTCATTTTCTAATATTTGATTGAGTAAACAGAACGGAGCAATTCGGTCTTTTTTCTGTTCCCTCTTTCTTATAACAAGATTGTGATAGTTTATATCTTTATAACAAAAGTTTTAAAGACTTGATTGTTTTGAAAGAATATTTTAAAATAAGATTCAGTAAAAATGAAAGAGGTTTTGAAAATGTCTGAAAAACAAATGAAAATTTTAGGTTGGGTAGCGACCTTTATGTCTGTTATGATGTATGTGTCTTACTTCCCACAAATCATGAACAATCTGGCTGGTCAAAAAGGAAATTTCATCCAGCCCTTGGTTGCTGCCATCAACTGTAGTCTCTGGGTTTACTACGGTCTTTTCAAAAAAGAAAGAGATATCCCCCTTGCAGCAGCTAATGCACCAGGTATTATTTTTGGCCTAGTGACGGTTATTACAGCTTTGATTTAAAAGGAACAGAGGAGACTAGTTTTCAGTCTTCTTTTTTGTTTCAGGGGAGGCTATTTACTTTTTCTAGAGGATAATTTTTTAAAAAACAATCTGATAAACTTAAATAGTAGAATAGTATCAGTATGTCACAGTATTTTATAAGAAAAGGTTTACAGAATAAGTTATAATATAAGTAAATGAACAAGCAAATAAGAAAGTGAGTAGAGTTATGACCGAAAAACTGACTTTTCCGGATGGTTTCTTGTGGGGCGGAGCGACAGCTGCCAACCAGTGTGAGGGTGCTTATAATTTAGAAGGTCGTGGATTGGCGAATGTGGATGTCGTCCCCATCGGTCCAGATCGTGAAGCCATTATCACAGGTCAGAAAAAGATGTTTTCGTTTGAGGAGGGCTATTTTTACCCAGCCAAGCAAGCTATTGATATGTACCATCATTACAAGGAAGATATTGCCCTTTTTGCGGAAATGGGCTTTAAGACTTATCGTCTATCCATTGCTTGGACTCGGATTTTTCCTAAGGGCGACGAAACAGTGCCAAATGAAGCTGGTCTAGCCTTTTATGAGGATTTATTTAAGGAGTGCCACAAGTATGGTATCCAACCTCTGGTGACTATCACTCATTTCGACTGTCCTATGCACTTGATTACAGAGTACGGTGGTTGGCGCAATCGTCGGATGTTAGACTTCTATGAAAAACTTTGTCGCACACTCTTTACCCGCTATAAGGGTTTGGTCAAATATTGGCTTACCTTCAACGAAATCAACATGATTCTCCATGCCCCCTTTATGGGAGCTGGGCTCTGTTTTGAAGAAGGAGAAAATCAAGAACTGGTTAAATATCAGGCTGCACACTATGAGTTGGTAGCTTCAGCTCTTGCGACAAAGATTGCCCACGAAATTGACCCAGAAAATAAGGTGGGATGTATGTTGGCTGCAGGGCAATACTATCCTAACACAGCCCATCCAAGAGACTACTGGGCAGCCATGGAGGAAGACCGCAAGAGTTACTTCTTCATTGATGTTCAAGCGCGTGGGGAATACCCAAACTACGCCAAGAAGCAGTGGGAGCGTGAGCGAATCGAGATTCAAATGACTGCAGAAGATTTAGAGTTGTTGAAGGACAATACTGTTGACTTTGTTTCCTTCTCTTACTATGCAAGTCTAGTAGCCTCAGGTGATCCAGAAGTTAAAGAATTAACTGCTGGAAATATCTTTGCCTCTCTCAAAAATCCTTATCTTGAATCCTCAGAATGGGGATGGCAGATTGACCCACTTGGTCTTCGTATCACCCTCAATGCTATCTGGGATCGTTACCAAAAGCCAATGTTCATCGTGGAAAACGGTCTAGGTGCTATGGATACACCGGATGAGAATGGTCATGTAGCAGATGACTATCGGATTGCTTACTTAGAGGCTCATATCAAGGCCATGCGAGATGCCATTTACCAAGATGGCGTTGACTTGCTTGGTTATACGACTTGGGGCTGTATCGATCTGGTTTCAGCTGGAACAGGCGAAATGAACAAGCGCTATGGCTTTATCTATGTAGATCGAGATAATGCTGGTCATGGAAGCCTCAAACGTAGCAAGAAGAAATCCTTCTACTGGTACAAGGATGTCATTGCCAGCAATGGTGCAAGCATTGAGTAGAGCACATTTGTTCACTATTTTTATAAAATCTTCTCCCTACTTTATAATATGTGAAAAAGAGTTCAATTAGATGGAGCTTTTTGCTATAATGAGGGGAGAAAAATCAGACAGGAGATCGACATGTCAGAACCATTATTTTTACAATCAGTTATGCAAGAAAAAATCTGGGGTGGAACCAAGCTACGTGATGAGTTTGGTTACGACATCCCAAGTGAAAAAATCGGAGAATATTGGGCCATCTCAGCCCATCCAAATGGAGTCTCTAAAGTTGCCAATGGACGCTACCAGGGAACAGACCTCGCTACTTTGTATGCGGAACATCGTGAATTGTTTGGCAATCGTCCTGAGCCTGTATTTCCACTTTTGACTAAGATTCTGGATGCCAACGACTGGCTCAGTGTCCAAGTTCACCCAGACGATGCCTATGGACTAGAGCATGAAGGTGAACTTGGAAAAACAGAATGCTGGTACATTATCGCAGCGGATGAAGGTTCAGAAATTATCTATGGTCACAATGCCAAGTCAAAAGAAGAACTCCGCCAGCAAATCGAGGACAAGAACTGGGATGCCTTGTTGACAAAAGTTCCTGTAAAGGCTGGAGATTTCTTCTATGTACCAAGTGGCACCATGCACGCTATCGGAGCAGGAATTTTGATTCTTGAAACTCAGCAATCTAGCGATACCACTTACCGTGTCTATGACTTTGACCGTAAGGATGATAATGGCAACTTGCGTGAACTTCACCTTGAAAAATCTATCGATGTCTTGAACATTGGTGAGCCTGCAAATAGCCGTCCTGTAACTGTTAAAGCAGATGATTTGCGTTCCACTCTCCTTGTATCCAATGATTTCTTTGCAGTTTACAAGTGGGAAATTACTGGAAAAGTTGACTTCGAAAAGACAGCTGACTACAGCTTGTTTAGTGTCTTAGCTGGTCAAGGTCAACTGACTGTTGACGGAAAAAACTATCCAATCCAAAAAGGTAGCCACTTTATCCTACCAAGTGATGTTGAAGCTTGGACCTTGGAAGGACAAGATTTGGAATTGATTGTTAGCCATCCATAAAAAAGAAAGGGCCTGAGTTC